>JAEYPG010000154.1 GCA_023410975.1 Pseudomonadota bacterium | reverse complement strand
GGCCAGGACAGCACCGACAGGCGCGAGGACGACGGCGCCTCGGCCGTTGCGGTGGCGGTGCCGGCGGGGGTGGGCGACGGCGTGTCCGGTGCATGCAGCATCCAGCCCAAGCCGCCCGATACCAGCGCCAGTGCCAGTGCGCCCAGTCCATGCACAGCGTTCATGCCATCTCCTTTGCCGCGGTTGCTGCCCGCGCGCCGGGCAGCGGGGCCTGGCGCAGCGTCATTGCGTCACTGGGTTGCAGTCGCCGGCGCGGCGGTTCAAAGGAATTCGCGCCGTGTCGCGCGGCCCCCGTGGCGCGCATGAATCCAAGGTAGGCGAGCGCGCGCAGCGCCGCCACCTCCATGCGGTGCAGCTCCTTGCCCCCTCCGCCGAGGCGGGGGCATGGCGCCTTCGGGGCGGCGCGTTCGTCCGGCGGAGGGGGGCGCAGCGGCCCGGCCCTACCCCCCGTGGAGGGGTTAAGAAGTTCTGAAGATTTGTTGAGCCAGCATTTAAGAAACGGCCCCGGCGCGCCTTCCTACAGTCCGCTCCGTCGTGAACCCGCCCGTTGCCCGGGCATCCGATGTGAGAGGAGAAAGACGATGTCGATTGCCACGCCCGCCGCGCGTCCCGCCGTTCCCGTGGACGCCCACCCGCTTTCCTCGCCGGCCGCGGTGCCGGCGCGCCACTGGTCGGCGCTGAGCCTGGACGAGCGCCTGCTGCGCCTGGCCGTTCTCTACGCGCTGCTGGGGATCGGCATGGGCCTGGCCATGTCCATCTCGCACGACTTCACCAACAAGGGCGTGCACGTGCACGTGAACCTGCTGGGCTGGGTCTCGATGACGCTCATGGCGCTGGGCTACCGGCAGTTCCCGCGCATGGCGCGCAGCCCGTTGGCCCGGGCTCACTTCTGGCTGCACGCCCTGGGCCTGCCGGTGATGGCGGTGGGTATCTGGATGGTGCTGCACCAGCTGCCCAACGCCGAGCCGGTGGTCGGCAGCGGCTCGCTGGCGGTGGCCGCTGCCTTCGCCTGTTTCGCGCTCAACGTCTGGCTCAACGCCGTCAACCCGGCGACCGCCAAGGAGGTCGCATGAACGCCGTCGAGCTGCTGGAGCGGATGCTGCTCATCCGCGCCTATGAAGAGCGCGTTGCCGAGCTGCAGAAGCAGGGGCCCTTTCCCTCGACCTGCTCCTCGCAGGGCCAGGAGGCCAGCGCGGTGGGCCTGATGGCGGCGCTGCGCCCGCAGGACCGCATCCTCACCAACCACCGCAGCGCCGGCCACCTGCTGGCGCGCGGCGCGGACCCCGGGCGCATCCTGGCCGAGGTGATGGGCAAGGCCGCGGGCTATTGCCAGGGCAAGAGCGGCTCGCTGCACATCTCGGCCAGGGAGCTGGGCGTGGTGCTGACTTCCACCATCGTGGGCGGCGAGCTGTCCATGGCGCCCGGCGTGGCGCTGGCGATGAAGATGCGCCGCGAGAGCGGCGTAGTGGCCTGCATCTTCGGCGACGGCGCGGCCTGCGAGGGCATCTTCCACGAGGCGCTGAACCTGGCCTCGGTGTGGCGGCTGCCCATCCTGTTCGTGTGCGAGAACAACCAGTGGCAGGCCTTCGTGCGCCGGCGCGAGACCATGCTGGCCGAGCACGTCAGCGACTGGGCCAAGGGCTACCCGATGCCCGCGCGCACGGTGGACGGCAACGACGTGGGCGCGGTGCTGGACGCGGCGCAGGCCGCCGTGGCGAGCATCGAGGCCGGCGAGGGCCCCTGCCTGCTGGAAACCTGGACCTGGCGCCAGCGCGGCCACTACTCGGGCGACAACGAGGCGCACATCACCGCCGAGGAGCGCGCCCCCTGGCTGGAGCGCGACCCGATCCAGCGCCTGCGCCAGCACCTGCTGCACGAGGGCCTGCTGGACGCGGCCGGCGCTGATGCGCTGCAGGCCCGGGCCCGCGCGCGCATCGACGCGGCCGTGGCCTTCGCGCAGGAGGCGCCGTACCCGCGGCCCGAAGCGCTGCTCACCGACGTCTACGCCTGAAGGAGAGGCCCATGAAAAGCTTGACCGCACAGCAGGCGCTGCACGAGGCGCTGCGCGAGGAGATGGCGCGCGACGACAGCGTGCTGCTGATGGGCGAGGGCATGGCGACGCTGCGCCCGGACCTGGTGGAGGCCTTCGGCGCGGAGCGCGTGCGCAACACGCCCTTGTCGGAGGCCGCCATCGCCGGCTGCGCCGTGGGTGCCGCGGCCATGGGGCTGCGCCCGGTGATCGACCTGCTCTACGCGCCCTTCTTCACCTACGCCATGGACGCGCTGGTCAACAGCGCGGGCAAGCTGCGCTACATGTCCGGCGGGCAGTTCAGCTTTCCGCTGGTGGCGCTGGCGCAGACCGGCGCGGGCTGGGGCGTGGGCGCGCAGCACAGCCACAACCTGGAAGCGTGGTTCGTGCACAGCCCGGGGCTGAAGGTGGTGATGCCTTCCACGCCGGCGGACGTGAAGGGGCTGCTCAAGAGCGCCATCCGCGACGACAACCCGGTGGTGTTCCTGCTCGACATGACGCTGGGCTTCACGCCTGGCGAGGTGGCCGAGGCGCCGGAAGCCGCGCTGGTGCCGCTGGGCCTGGCCGCCGTGCGCCGCGCGGGACGCGACGTGACGCTGGTGTCCTATTCCAAGAGCGTGGGTACTTGCCTGCAGGCGGCCGAGGCGCTGGCGGGCGAGGGCGTGGAGGCCGAGGTGATCGACCTGCGCTCGCTCAAGCCGCTGGACATGGGCACGGTGCTGCGCTCCGTGCGCCGCACCGGCCGCCTGGTGGTGGTGCACGAGGCCGGGCCGCTGTGCGGCGTGGGGGCCGAGGTCGCCTGCACGGTGGCGGAACAGGCTTTCCAGGCGCTGAAAGCTCCCGTGCGCCGCGTCACCAGCGCCGACGTGCCCACGCCGGCGAGCTTCGCGCTGGAGCAGGCCTTCGTGCCGCAGGCGGGGCAGGTGGCGGCGGTGGTCCGGGAGCTGATGGGGACGGCGGCGCTGGCGTCGGCTTGATTCCAACTTCAAGTGGTCAGTGAAAGGTCACCGTTCGCCCTGAGCTTGTCGAAGGGCCTGTGGGCCGGCTGTGCCGGGGGCTTCGACAGGCTCAGCCCGAACGGGCCTTCTTTCAGTACCCATGAAGGACTGGAACCAGCCCTACTCCACCAGCACCAGCCGCAGCGGCCGCGCCACCTCCAGCGCGAAGCGGCCGCGCCCGGTCTTGCGCATGCGCATGCAGTCGCTGCGCTCGGCCAGGCGGCGCTGCAGCAGCACCAGGCGCGCTTCCAGGTTGTCGGCGACCTCGGGCAGCGCCAGCTGCGGGTCCAGCCGCAGCTCGCGGTTGCTGAACTGGTCGCGTCCCTCGCGCTGCAGCGCCTGCACCAGCCGCCACAGGATCGCGCCGGCCAGGCCCTTGATGAGGTAGTCCTCGTCCAGGAACACGCTGTGGTCGGCCCGGAAATACCGGACCTGCAGCGGCCGGGCCGCCGCGGGTGTGCCGGCAGCCATCCCGGCCCCGGCCGGCGACATTGCCGCGAGGGGCTTTTCCGGGAGCGGAGCGGCTGCGGCAGCGGGTGCCGGAATGGCGGACGGCGGAGGCGCCGCCGCCTCTGCACCCGGCTCGCATACCGCCTCCGCCGCGAAGCTGCGCGCCATCCAGCCGAATTGCTGCGCCAGCACCTGCAGCAGGTCCTCGTCGTCGTAGCTGAAGCGCAGGTCCAGCGGGCTTTCGACGTAGAGCACGCCGTAGAGCGCCTGCCCGGCCAGGATCGGCACGGCCATCTGGCTGCGGCATTCGGCCAGGCCCGGCATGGGGATGGCGGTTTCCAGCTGGTGGTGCAGCCCTTGCGCGGCGGCACTCTCGCGCACGGCCTTGCCGTAGCCGTACTCGCTGGTCATGTGCGAGATGCGGATGGGCGTGCGCTCGCGCGCGGCCACGCCGATCACGCCATGCCCCATCGGAATCTCGGAGCCCACGCCCGAGGTCGCGTAGCCGCGGCTGGCAACGGTGAAGAGGCGTTCGCCGCATTCGTCGAGCTTGAGGATCATCTGGTGCTCGATGCCGCACTCGGTCTGCAGCGCGGTGAGCGCGTTGTCCAGCAGCTCGTCAAGGTCGCGGCTGGCATCGAGCAGCGCGCAGGCGCGGCGCAGCCGCGGCAGGTGGTCCGCGGGTGCGGGCACCGGCGCGGGCGCCGGGCTGGGCACGGCGTCCACCTGCAGCACCTCGTAGACGTCCGCGCCCTGCAGCCTGAACACCTCGGCCATGCCGGTGTGCGAGGCAATGCCCGCGAGCTTGGCCTTCATGCTCTCGAACAGGGCGCCGCTGGTCTCGGTGCGCAGGTAGCGCACGCGCAGCCGCCAGGAGTGGCCGCTGAAGGGGTCGGCCACCTTCAGCACGGCCCACGGGTTGGCCAGGATGTTGCGGCGGGTCTTGTTGAAGAACTGGAAGGTCAGCGCCACGTGGCGTTCGTCCACGTACTGCACCTGCGAGAGGTACGTGACGTTGGGCACGCCGTCGGGCGAGCAGGTGGCGAGCACGCTGGGCACGGCGCCTTCGAAGCAGTTGCGCAGCGGGGTGAGGCACACGGCGGCGTCCTTCATGCGGCCGCCTCCTCCTTGTGCCGCCCGGCCTGCGGCCCGGGCGTCTGGTCGAACACGGCTTCGACCGTGAAGCTGAGCGCCACCATCTGTGCCGGGTCGATCGCCATGTAAGCCTCGGCGAACGCGCGCTCGAAGCCCAGCCGCGTGACGCCCTCCACGAAGCGAACACAGTACTCGCGCACGCGGGCGATCTCCTCGGCCGAGGCCGCCGCGATGCCGACGTGCCGGCCCTTGAGCTGCAGCGACACCTCGGTCTCGGGCAGGCAGAACACCACCGCGAGCTGGTCCTGCGCCACCACGGCCTGCAGCAGCGGCAGCGCCTCGGGGCGGCGCACGCAGATCGTCAGCCGCTGCCGGTCCGGCGCCACGCGGCAGGCGAAGCCGCGGCAGGTGCTGGGACGCTGCTGCGCGTCGCACGCGCCCAGGTCGATGGCGACCTCGCGCTCGATGAAGGCGACGGTGGCGTCGCCGAGCTGGACGGGGGGCATGGGTGTCTTTCCTTCGTCGTCACCGGCCTTCACTGCGGCACCGCCCCATTGTTGCGGTACGCGGCATCCAGCTCGTCGAGCTGCTCGCGCGCCCGTGCCTGCAGCGCCGCGTCGGGGAGGCGCATCACGGCCTGCAGCGCGGCGCGCATCTCGGCCATGGTGCCGGAGCGGCCCTCGATGTAGCTGTCGAAGGCCTCCATGCGCACCTGCTCCGACGGGTCCGAGGCCATCAGTGCCTGCAGCGTGCCTTCGGGCAGCGCCAGGCCCTCGTCGCGGGCCTGCATCAAGGCTTGCAGCCGGGCCTGCTCGTTTGGGTTCTTCAGGCGGCTGAGCGTCTGCGCCGCGCCGGAAGCGGCCGCCGCCGCGCCGGGTCCGCAGCCCGCCAGCCCGCGCGCGCCCTGGCGGCACAGCTCGGCCAGCACCCAGGCTGGCGTTCGCTCTCGCACCTGGATGCTTGCATTGCCGTCGGGATGCAGCTCCACGCGGTCGGTGTCGGCATCGGCCTGGGGCGCCGCGGGGAAGGCCAGCAGCGAGGCACGCGGCGCCGGATCGGCCGGCGCCGGCGCCGGCACGGCGGCCGGGGGCGGTACCGGCTGCATCCACCCGTGCAGCGTCCAGCCGGCCGTGCCTGAGAGCGCGACCAGCGCCAGCGTTCCCGTTCGAGTTGCCCAGCTCATGTCCCTCGCTCCTTCCACTGCGGCTTCTCCCGCCGCCGTGAAGGCTTAGCCCCGGCGCCCGGGACTGTCCAGCGGCACCGCCGTTGCCGTTGGCACAGGAGGTAACGCCGCTGCGGCAGCGGCCCAGTGCCGGTCCGGCGGATGCCGGGAACGGCCGCGCGGCTGCGGAGTCATGTCACGTTCCGCAGGCCAACCGTAGAGGGCGGGCACCATGCGCATCCATGCCGATCACTGCAACCCTTCACGCACCAGGAGAGCAATGAACCTGAGAACACTTTGGGACCGGCGTCCCGTGCCGCACGTGCTGGCGGCGCTGATCGCGGCGGCAGCCGGGCTGTGGGCCTTCATCGCGCTGAGCGACGAGGTGCGCGAGGGCGGGCTGCACACGCTGGACCGGGCGATCCTGCTGGCGATGCGCAATCCGGCCGACCCCAGCGACCCGCTGGGCCCGCGCTGGTTCGAGGAGTTCATGCGCGATCTCACCGGCCTCGGCGGCCACGGCGTGCTGGGGCTGCTTCTGCTGGCGGTGTCAAGCTTCCTGCTGCTGGCTGGGCTGCGGCGCACGGCGGGCTCGGTGCTGGCGGCCTGCCTCAGCGGCGCGGTGCTGTCGGCCCTGCTCAAGGACCTCTTCGCCCGCCCGCGTCCAGACCTGGTGCCGCATGGCGCCTACGTGCTCTCAGCCAGCTTCCCCAGCGGCCACGCGCTGCTGTCGGCGCTGGTGTACCTGACGCTGGCGGCGCTCGTGTCCAGGCATCTCAAGCAGCGGCGGCTGAAGCTCCACGTCATCACGGTGGCGGTGGTGCTGACCATGCTGGTGGGCATCAGCCGCGTGTACCTGGGCGGGCACTGGCCCAGCGACGTGCTGGCCGGCTGGGCCATCGGCGCGGCCTGGGCGCTGGGCTGGTGGGGCATCGCGCAGATGCTGGCCACGCGGCCCGGGGCGCGGCCGCCGGAGACGGAAGCGGCGGCCGAAGAAGCCTTCGCAGCGCGAAGTCCGGGCCAGGAACGCTGAGCGCCGGGTGGCGCCGGGTGGCGCCGGGTGGCGCCGGCGGGCGCCGTTCAGCCCGGCGCCGGCATCCCGGCCGCTTCCACGCCGTCCACCGGCTGCACGCTCATGCGCCGGATCATCGGATAGCGCGCTCGCACCTCGCGCTCCAGCGCCTGGATGCGCTGCGCCGCGTCGTCCACCGGCAGCCCCGGCTCGAAGCCCAGCTCCAGCGTCAGCAGCACCTCGTCGCGGCCGATGTACATCGACAGCGGCCAGCCCACGCTGCGCACGCCCGGCTGCGCCTGTGCCAGCGCGCGGATGTCGCGCGCGGTGCTCTCGCGGATGCCCTCGCCGATGAGCAGCCCCCGCGCCTCGCGCACCAGCAGCACCGCCACGCCGGCCAGCAGCAGCCCGATGACGACGGAGGCCACGCCGTCCAGCGCCGGCTCGTCGAGCACGTGGCCGGCGACGATGCCCACCGCCGCCACCACCAGCCCCAGCAGCGCGGCGGCGTCCTCCGCCATCACGGTGTAGGTGGTGGGGTCCTTGCTGGTGCGCAGCGCCTGCCAGAAGGGCTGGCCGGCGGTCTCGCGCCGGAACTGGCGCAGCGCGACCATGAAGCTCGCGCCCTCGAACAGCATCGCCGCGCCCAGCACGATCAGGTTCCAGTGGATGTCCACCTGCGGCACCGGGCGGCGGATGTGCGCCACGCCCTCGTAGAAGGACACGCCGCCGCCGATGCCGAAGATCAGCACCGCCACGATCAGGCTCCAGAAGTACAGCTCCTTGCCGTGGCCGAAGGGGTGCTGCGGGCTGGGCGGGCGCTCGCTGAGCCTGGTGCCCACCAGCAGCAGCACGCCGTTGCCGGTATCCACGGCGGAGTGGATGCCCTCGGAGAGCATCGCCGAGCTGCCGGTGATGCCCGCCACCACGAACTTCGTGACGGCGATGGCCACGTTGGCGGCGATGGCGCCGTAGATCGCTGCCCGGCTCTCGGCCATGAACTTCCTTTCGCTGTCCGGCCCCGTGCCGGCACGGCCGGCTTCGGCAAGGCCTGTTCCGTGCCCTCAACGGGCCCGCAAGCGCCCGGGAGCGGCCCGGGCAACGCACGATCCGACAGCCGTTGTCCCGGCGCCACAAGCTGGCGTTGTTACGGACTGAAACCCAGGTGCTTCAGGATCATCCTGGGCTCGTTGCCGGCGAAACCGGCCGCTGGCGCGGCCCGCTGCCGGCGGCCTTCCTTTACGTTCTGCAGGAGACAACGCATGACAAGCATTCCCGCCGCAACGCAGACCCGTGTTCTCCGTCTCCGGCCCCGGCTGCGAACGCTGCCCGCGGCGCTGCTGGGCCTGTTGGGCTGTTCGCTGGCGCAGGCCGGGGGCTTCCAGTTGCTGGAGCAGAACGCCAGCGGCATCGGCAACGCCTACGCCGGCTCCGCCGCCATCGCTGACAACGCCAGCACCATCTTCTTCAATCCCGCGGGCATGACCGAGCTGCGCGACCGCGAAGTCTCGCTGGGCGGCTCGCTGGTGGACCTGAGCGCCGACTTCACGAACAAGGGCTCCCAGAGCCTGACCCTGTCGGGCGCCGGCAATGGCGGCGACGCCGGCTCGCGCGCCCTGGTGCCCAACACCTACCTGAGCTGGAAGCTGGGCGAGCGGCTGTGGGGCGGCCTGGGCATCAGCGTGCCCTTCGGGCTGCGCACCGAGTACGACAACCCGTGGGTCGGCGCCGCGCACGCGCTGCACTTCGACGTTCGCACCATCAACATCAACCCGTCGCTGGCCTTCAAGGTCAACGAGACGCTGTCGCTGGGTGCGGGCCTCAACTACCAGAAGCTGCGCGCCGACTACCTGCGCACCATTGCCGCGGTCCCTGTCGGGGGCCTGCCGCTGAATGCCTCCACGGTGCTCTTCAAGGCCGACGACTGGTCCTGGGGCTGGAACGTGGGCGCGCTGTACAAGCCCACGCCTGACACGCGGCTGGGCATCTCCTACCGCTCGGCCATCAAGCACACGGTCAGCGGCAGCCTGACGACGGCCGCCCCCACTGGCGCCGAGGCCGCTGTGGCTGCCATCGGCAACAGTGGTGCGTATGCGCGCATCAAGCTGCCTGAGACGCTGATCATCTCCGCGGCGCAGCGCGTGAACCCGCAGTGGGAGGTGCTGGGCGACCTGTCCTGGACCCGCTGGAACAGCATCCAGGACGTGAACATCGTGCGCAGCAACGCCGTGGCCCTGCCCACCAGCCCCGGCGGCCTGGCCGGCGGTACGGCGCAGACGCTGGAAGCCAAGTTCCGCAACACCTGGCGCGTCGCCCTGGGCGCCAACTTCCGCTGGAACGACGCCTGGACCTTCAAGGGCGGCTTGGCCTACGACCGCACCCCCGTGCGCGGCCCGGCCACCACGCTGGTGTCGCTGCCCGACGCCAACCGCACCTGGCTCACGCTGGGCGCGCAGTGGCGCCCCACCAACGACGACCGCGTGGACTTCGGCCTGGCGCGCATCTTCATCAAGGACGCGGACATCGCCAACGACCAGTCCGCCGCCGGCCGCGGCACCGTCACGGGCACCTACGAAAGCAAGCTCTGGCTCCTCGGCGTGCAGTACTCGCGCGCCTTCTGAGGTGAAACCCCCGGTTGATCCGGGGGGTGAAGGCTTCCTAAAATAGAACGAACGTTCGTTTTCAGTGAGCCTTCATGACGCCGACGCCCCGGACGACCGATGAACCCGCCAGCCGGCCTTCCCCCAAGGGCCGGGTGACGCGGGCGGCGATCCTGGACGTGGCGCTGACGCAGGCGCTGCATTGCGGGCTGGAGGGCCTGTCCATCGGACTGCTGGCCGAGCAGGCGCACATGAGCAAGTCGGGCGTGTTCGCCCACTTCGGCTCGCGCGAGGAGTTGCAGATCGCCGTCATCCGCGAATACCACCGCCGCTTCTCGGCCGAGGTGTTCGCGCCCGCGCTGCGCCAGCCGCGCGGGTTGCCGCGGCTGCGCGCGCTGTTCGAGAACTGGCTGCGGCGCGTGACGGCGGAGCTGGCGGCGGGCTGCATCTACATCAGCGGCGCGGTGGAGTTCGACGACCGTCCCGGTGCGGTGCGCGATGCGCTGGTGGCGATGGTGGACGACTGGCATGCGGCGCTGGAGCGCGCCATCGGCCTGGCGGTGAGCGAGGGCCACCTGCGCGCCGACGCCGACCCGGCGCAGCTGCGCTTCGAGATCCACGGGCTGATCCTGGCCGTGCACCACGACGCGCGGCTGCTGCGCCGCGGCGACGCGCCGCAGCGCGCGCGCAACGGTTTCAACCGCATCGTCGAGCGCTGGGCCACCGCGGCCCCGGCCGACCCCGCCGCCGCTCGCGGCTGAACGACTTCACCCGAACCCCAAGGAGTAAACATGCCCCAGTACACGCCCCCGCTGCGCGACATGCAGTTCGTGCTGCACGAGATGCTCCAGGTCAGCGAGGTGCTCAAGGCCATGCCGCGGCACGCGGAGGTGGACGTGGACACCATCAACGCCGTGCTGGAAGAGGCCGGCAAGTTCGCCGCCGGGGTGGTGGCGCCGCTCAACCCCGTGGGCGACCGCGAAGGTTGCAAGCTCGACAAGGACACGCACGAGGTGCGCACGCCCACGGGCTTCAAGGCGGCGTATGAGCAGTTCGTCGAGGGCGGCTGGGGCGCGCTGTCCTGCGACCCCGAGCACGGCGGCCAGGGCCTGCCCATCGTGCTCAACCAGTGCCTGTACGAGATGCTGAACTCGGCCAGCCAGGCCTGGACCATGTACCCCGGCCTCTCGCACGGGGCCTACGAGTGCCTGCATGCGCACGGCACCGGGGAGCAGAAGGCGCTGTACCTGCCCAAGCTCACCAGCGGCGAGTGGAGCGGCACCATGTGCCTGACCGAGCCGCACTGCGGGACCGACCTGGGCCTGCTGCGCACCAAGGCCGAGCCGCAGCCCGACGGCGGCTACCGCCTCACCGGCCAGAAGATCTTCATTTCCGCCGGCGAGCACGACCTGGCCGCGAACATCGTGCACCTGGTGCTGGCGCGGCTGCCCGATGCGCCGCCGGGCAGCAAGGGCATCTCGCTGTTCGTGGTGCCCAAGTTCCTGCCCCAGGCCGACGGCAGCCTGGGCGCGCGCAACGGCATCTTCTGCTCGGCCCTGGAGCACAAGATGGGCATCCACGGCAACGCCACCTGCCAGATGGTGCTGGAAGGCGCGCACGGCACGCTGGTGGGCGAGCCCAACCAGGGCCTGCAGGCGATGTTCGTGATGATGAACGCGGCGCGGCTGGGCGTCGGGATGCAGTCGCTGGGCCTGACCGAGGTGGCTTACCAGAACGCCGTGGCCTACGCGCGCGACCGGCTGCAGATGCGCTCGCTCTCCGGTCCCAAGGCGCCGGACAAGCCGGCCGATCCGATCATCGTGCACCCCGACGTGCGCCGCATGCTGCTGACCGCGCGCGCCTATGCCGAAGGCGGCCGGGCGCTGGCGATGTACAGCGCGCTGCTGCTGGACCAGGCGCATGCCTCGCAGGACGAGGACGAGCGCACGGAAGCAGCGGAATTGCTGGCCCTGCTCACGCCGGTGGTGAAAGCCTTCCTCACCGACAACGGCTGGATCGCCACCTCCGAGTGCCTGGGCGTGTTCGGCGGCCACGGCTACATCGCCGAGTGGGGCATGGAGCAGTTCGTGCGCGACGCGCGCATCAACATGATCTACGAGGGCACCAACACCATCCAGGCGCTGGACCTGCTCGGGCGCAAGGTGCTGGGCGACAACGGCGCGCGCATGAAGCGCTTCGGCGCCAAGGTGCGCGAGCTCATCGAGGACGAAGGCGTCAACGAGCCGATGCAGGAGTTCGTCAACCCGCTGGCGGACCTGGGCGACAAGGTGGTCAAGCTCACGACGGAGCTGGGCTTCAAGGCCTTCCAGAACCGCGACGAGGTGGGCGCCGCCGCCGTGGACTACCTGCGCGTGTGCGGTCACCTGGTGTTCGCCTACCTGTTCACGCTGCAGGCGCGCATCGCGCTGAAGAAGCAGGACGACGCGTTCTACCGCGCCAAGCTCGCCACCATCCGCTTCTACTTCGCCAAGCTGCTGCCGGAGACGGCCATGCTGATCCGCCGCGCGCGCAGCGGCGCGCAGCCGCTGATGGCCATGGACGAGGCGCTGTTCTGACAACCATCACCCCGTTCGGGCTGAGCTTGTCGAAGCCCTGTATCACTGCCGAGCTGCAGGCCCTTCGACGGGCTCAGGGCGAACGGCAAACACACGACCATCTTTCCAAGGAGATCGGACCATGAGTCGATTCCAGGTGCGCAAGGCCGCCGTGCTCGGCGCCGGCGTGATGGGCGCGCAGATCGCGGCCCACTTCATCAACGTGCGCGTGCCGGTGGTGCTGTTCGACCTGCCGGCCAAGGAGGGGCCCAAGAACGCCATCGTCGCCAAGGCGGTGGACAACCTCAAGAAGCTCAAGCCCGCGCCGCTGGGGCTGGCGGAGGAGGGAACATTGATCCGCCAGGCCAACTACGAGCAGGACCTGGCGCTGCTGGCCGAGTGCGACCTCGTCATCGAGGCCATCGCCGAGCGCATGGACTGGAAGCAGCAGCTCTACGCGCAGATCGCGCCGCACGTGGCACCGCATGCCATCGTCGCGTCCAACACCTCGGGCTTGTCGATCACGCAACTGTCGCAGGCGCTGCCCGAAGCGCTGCGCCCGCGCTTCTGCGGCATCCACTTCTTCAACCCGCCGCGCTACATGCAGCTGGTGGAGCTGATCCCCGCGCCGCAGACGGCGCCGGAGATCCTGGACCAGCTCGAAACCTTCGTCACCACGGGGCTGGGCAAGGGCGTGGTGCGCGCCAAGGACACGCCCAACTTCGTCGCCAACCGCGTGGGCGTGATGAACATGCTCGCCACCATGGCCGAGGCCGAGCGCTTCAAGCTCTCCTACGACGTGGTGGACGACCTCACCGGCAAGAAGCTCGGCCGCGCGAGCTCCGGCACCTTCCGCACCGCGGACGTGGTGGGCCTGGACACGCTGGCGCACGTGATCCGCACCATGCAGGAGCAGCTGCCCGAGGACCCGTTCAAGGCGCACTTCGCCACGCCGCCGGTGCTCGCTGCGCTCATCGGGCAGGGCGCGCTGGGGCAGAAGGCCGGCGCGGGCTTCTACCGCAAGGTGGGCAAGGACATCCTGCGGCTGGACCCCGAGAAGCGCGACTACGTGCCCTCGGGCGCCAAGGCCGACGAGATCGTCGGCCGCATGCTCAAGAAGCCGCCCGCCGAGCGGCTGAAGCTGCTGCGCGAATCCTCCAACCCGCAGGCGCAGTTCCTGTGGGCCATCCTGCGCGACGGTTTCCACTACGCCGCGGTGCACCTGCAGGACATCGCCGACTCCGCGCGCGAGGTGGACCTGGCCCTGCGCTGGGGCTTCGGCATGGCGCAGGGGCCCTTCGAGCTGTGGCAGTCCGCGGGCTGGACACAGGTGGCGCAGTGGATCAAGGAGGACATCGACGCCGGCAAGGCCCTGAGCAGCGCGCCGCTGCCGGCCTGGGTGTTCGAAGGCCCGGTGGCCGAGCGCGGCGGCGTGCACACGGCCGAGGGCTCGTGGAGCGCGGCGCAAGGCAGCTTCGTGCCCAAGCGCGAGCTGCCGGTGTACGAACGCCAGCTTTTCCCCGAGAGCGTGGCCGGCCTTGGCCGCGACGCGCTGCAGTCCGGCACCGAGCTGTTCAAGGGCCCGGAGCTGCGCGTGTGGACGCTCGATGGCGAAGTGCTGATCGCCAGCATCACCTCCAAGCTGCACCTCATCAGCCCGGACGTGACGGCCGGGCTGACCAAGGCGGTGGAGCTGGCCGAACAGCAGTTCAAGGCGCTGGTGATCTGGTCGCCCGACGAGATGTTCTCCGCCGGCGCCAACCTGGAGTCGCTGATGCCGGTGTTCATGGCCAAGGGCCCGGCCGGCATCGCGCCCGAGGAACAGAAGATGCAGCAGCTGATGCTGCGCGTGCGCTACGCGGGCGTGCCGGTGGTGGCCGCCATGCGCGGCATCGCGCTGGGCGGGGGCTGCGAGCTGGCGGTGCACTGCGCCCGGCGCGTGGCGGCGATGGAAACCTATGTCGGCCTGGTCGAGGTCGGCGTGGGACTGATTCCCGGCGCGGGCGGCCTGACCTACATCGCGCGCCGTGCCGCCGAGAAGGGTGCTGCCGCACCCAACACCGACCTGCTGCCCTTCCTCAAGGACGGTTTCACGGCTGCCGCGATGGCGACCGTGGCCACCAGCGCGCTGGAGTCGCGCAAGCTCGGCTACCTGCAAGAGAGCGACGTGATCGTGCCGCACAAGGACGAGCTGCTTTACGTCGCGATCAACGAGGCCAAGGCCCTGGCGGCCTCGGGCTACCGGCCGCCGCTCAAGCGCAGCTTCCCGGTGGCCGGACGCTCCGGCATCGCCACCATCGAGGCGCAGCTGGTGGGCATGCGCGACGGCGGCTTCATCAGCGCGCACGACTACCGCATCGGCCGGCTGATCGCCGAGGTGGTGTGCGGCGGCGACGTGGACGCCGGCACGCTGGTGACGGAGGAGTACCTGATGGCGCTGGAGCGCAAGCACTTCTGCGGCCTGCTGGGCCATCCCAAGACCCAGGAACGCATCATGGGCATGCTGCAGACCGGCAAGCCCGTGCGCAACTGAACCCGTTTCGAGGACATCACATGAGCACGGTGCAAGTTCAGGACGCCTACATCGTCGCGGCCACGCGCACGCCCATCGGCAAGTCCGGGCGCGGCGTCTTCCGCAACACCCGGCCCGACGACCTGCTGGTGGCCGCCCTGCGCGGCGCCTTGAAGCAGGTGCCCACGCTGGACCCGGCGGCCATCGAGGACGCCATCGTCGGCTGCTCCTTCCCGGAGGGCGAGCAGGGCATGAACGTGGCGCGCATGGCAGTGCTGCTGGCCGGATTGCCACCCTCGGTGGGCGGTGCCACGGTCAACCGCTTCTGCGCCTCGGGGCTGACGGCGCTGGCGATGGCGGCGGACCGCATCCGCGTCGGCGAGGCCGACGTGCTGATCGCCGGCGGCGTCGAATCCATGAGCCTGGTGCCCATGGGCGGCAACAAGCCTTCGTTCAACCCCGAGATGTTCACGCGCGACGAGAACGTGGGCATCGCCTACGGCATGGGCCTGACGGCGGAGAAGGTGGCGGCGCAGTGGAAGGTGAGCCGCCAAGCGCAGGACGAGTTCGCGCTGGCCTCGCACCAGAAGGCCGTGGCGGCCATCCAGGGCGGCGAGTTCAGGGACGAGATCACGCCGGTGGAAGTCATCGAGCGCCGTCCCGACCTGGAGCGCGGCGAGGTGATCAAGACCTCGCGGGTGGTCGATACCGACGAGGGGCCCCGCCCCGAAACCACCCTGGAGGCGCTGGCCAAGCTGAAACCCGTGTTCGCCGCCAAGGGCAGCGTGACGGCGGGCAACAGCTCGCAGACCAGCGACGGCGCCGGAGCGCTGATCGTCGCCAGCGAGGCGGCCGTGAAGCGTTTCAACCTGCAGCCGCTGGCGCGCTTCGTGAGCTTCTCGGTGAAGGGCGTGCCGCCGGAGATCATGGGCATCGGGCCGATCGAGGCCATTCCCGCGGCGCTCAAGCGCGCCGGCATCCAGCTTTCCGACCTGGACTGGATCGAGTTGAACGAGGCCTTCGCGGCGCAGGCGCTGGCGGTGGTGGACAGCGTGGGCATCGAC
>JAEYPG010000548.1 GCA_023410975.1 Pseudomonadota bacterium | reverse complement strand
CAGCGCGCGGCCGGCTTCCAGCAGCGCCTCGCGCAGTGCCGCGGGCAGGGGCTGTGCGCTGGCGAACCACAGCGTGCCCAGCACCCGGCGGCCGGCCCAGCCCAGCGGGCTGTCCAGCAGCCGCGTGTCGGCGGCCTCGACGTGGCCGCGCTCCAGCCACAGCCCCGGCAGCTCCAGGTGCTGCAGGAAGCTGCCGCGCCGCCACGGGTCGTTCGCGGCGGGCAGGCCCAGCGCCACCACGTCCCAGCCGATCATCTGAGCCGTGTCCTGCAGCTCGAAGCGCAGGTGGTTCTCGGCGCGGCAGGCGTCGTGGGCGATGGCCTCCAGCGGCATCCACTCCAGCCGCGCGTCGCCCTGCAGCGTGGCCTGCACGCGCTGCAGCGCCGTCTCGCCCAGGCTGCGGTAGAAGCGCGTGGCGCCGGGCGTGGTCAGCAGCGCATGGCTGCCGGGCTCCAGCTGCAGCGACAGGTGCAGCTCGTCGCCGCCGGCCACGCCGCCGGGCGGATGCACCAGCACGTGGTGGCACACGCGCGGGCCTTCCGGGTAGAGCCGCTGAAGCACCCGCAGCGGGCCCTCGTGGCGGTCCAGCGCGACGGTGCGCTCGTTGTCGCGGAAATAGCGGATGGAGAGTTCTGCGTGCCAGGCCATGCGGCGTACAGCGGCCGCGGCGGGCCGGGCGTTACAACGGGAAGCCGCCAGTGTGGCAGAGGGCCGCGACGCTCTGCCCGCCACGCGGCAGCAAGGAGGCGCCCGGTATTTGCAGCACCGCCAGGAATGGCCGTAAGTCCTTACCGCGCGCGCCACCCTTTGCAGACGATGTTGCCTGCCGGTATCCCAAGGCGGCTTGCCTGCCAGGCCTGGCGCCGTCCCGCGCATGCCGGGCCAGGGCCATTCATCCAGGCTCAAGCCACATCGAACCGTTCGTCGTCCTTGACACGCCAGTGCCGGCCACCGGGGCGACCAAGGGTTTTGCATCGCTTCTGCATCGGAATGCACCAGTTGCGGGCACGGGCATTGCCCGGGGCTGCATCTGGTCATCGCCCAAGGAATACCGCGCCGATGAAGTCCACGCCTACTCCCCCGGCGCCCGCCGGCTCCGCCGTCCACCCCGCAGATCCGGACGCGCCTTCCACCAAGCAGGAGGAAACGCGCAGCTTCCTGTTCCTGACCGTCGTGACGGCGCCCGTACTGGCGGTGGTCACGGTGGCAGGCTGGGGCTTCATCGTGTGGATATACCAGATGCTGTCCGGGAAGCTGCCGGGGTACACGCCGTGACGGCGCCGGGCGAGCGCGAGCTGCACATCGCCAGCGTTCTGGTGCAGGCCCGTCCCGAGGCCGTGGCGCGGCTGAGCCAGGACATTCCCGCGCTGCCCGGCACCACGCTGGGGCAGTGGGCGCAGGACGGGCGGCTGGTGGCCGTGCTTGAGCACGACAGCGCGGACGGCGTGCTGCAGACGCTGTCGTCGCTGAGGAATCTGCCCGGGGTGCTCAACGTGGCGCTGGTGTACCAGCACGCCGAGCCCTGGGCCGCGATGCAACAACCCATGACGTGATGCACAAGGGGCCGCGCATGTCCATTCCCGTTCCCATTCCCGTTGTCGAAGCCCCTCGCGAGGGCGTGCCCGAAGCGCCGGGCTGCGGCTGCACGCGGCGCGATTTCGTGCGCGCCAGCGCCGCGGCCAGCGCCGCGTTGGCCGCAGGGCTGCCGCTGGACGCCGCGGCGCAGAACGTCGTCACCGACGCCGCGCGCACGCAGCTCAAGTGGTCCAAGGCGCCGTGCCGCTTCTGCGGCGTCGGTTGCGGCGTCAACGTCGCCGTCAAGGAGGGGCGCGTGGTCGCCACCCATGGCGACCCCAATGCCGAGGTCAACCGCGGCATCAACTGCGTCAAGGGCTACTTCCTGTCCAAGATCATGTACGGCGAGGACCGGCTCACCCAGCCGCTGCTGCGCATGAAGGATGGCCGCTACGCCAAGGACGGCGAGTTCCAGCCCGTGAGCTGGGACGTGGCCTTCGACACCATGGCCGCGCAGTTCAAGCGCGTGCTCAAGGAGAAGGGCCCCACCGGCATCGGCATGTTCGGCTCGGGGCAGTGGACGGTCTGGGAGGGCTACGCCGCGTCCAAGATGATGAAGGCGGGCTTCCGCTCCAACAACCTCGACCCCAACGCGCGCCACTGCATGGCCTCGGCCGTGGCGGGCTTCATGCGCACCTTCGGCATGGACGAGCCCATGGGCTGCTACGACGACATCGAGCAGGCCGACGCCTTCGTGCTGTGGGGCTCCAACATGGCGGAGATGCACCCCATCCTGTGGACGCGCATCACCGACCGGCGCCTCTCGGCGCCACACGTCAAGGTGGCCA
This sequence comes from Pseudomonadota bacterium, assembly GCA_023410975.1. Lineage (GTDB taxonomy): Bacteria > Pseudomonadota > Gammaproteobacteria > Burkholderiales > Burkholderiaceae_C > Azohydromonas. Next base: position 3,350 of record JAEYPG010000548.1, on the reverse strand, counting down.
CGCTGTCGGTGTTCGAGCACCGCTGCTACGACCTCTCCGACCTCACGCTCACCTTCCGCCCGCAGACCGACCTGGCGATCCTCAACTACATCGCCAACTACATCATCCAGAACAAGGCCGTGAACCGCGAGTTCGTGGACCGACACACGCGCTTCATGACGGGCAACACCGACATCGGCTACGGCCTGCGCCCCAACCACCCGCTGCAGCAGAAGGCCAAGCACTGGGCCGACGCCGGCGCCGGCCAGGCCTCGAACTTCGACGAGTACGCGCGCTTCGTCAGCACCTACACGCTGGACTACACGGCCAAGCTCTCCAACGTGCCGCGCGATCGGCTGGAGGCGCTGGCGAGGCTGTATGCCGACCCGAAGGTCAAGGTGATGTCCCTCTTCACCATGGGCTTCAACCAGCACACGCGCGGCACCTGGTGCTCGCACCTGCTCTACAACCTGCACCTGCTCACCGGCAAGATCAGCACCCCGGGCAACAGCCCCTTCTCGCTCACCGGCCAGCCCTCGGCCTGCGGCACCGCGCGCGAGGTGGGCACCTTCAGCCACCGGCTGCCCGCGGACATGGTGGTGACCAATCCCAAGCACCGCGCCGAGGCCGAGCACATCTGGCAGCTGCCCGAGGGCACCATTCCCGACAAGCCCGGCTACCACGCGGTGCTGCAGAGCCGCATGCTCAAGGACGGCAAGCTCAACGCCTACTGGGTGATGGCCAACAACAACATGCAGGCCGGGCCCAACGTGGTGCAGGAGATCTATCCGGGCTTCCGCAACCCGGACAACTTCGTGGTGGTGTCCGATCCCTATCCCACGGTCTCCACCATGGCCGCGGACCTGATCCTGCCCACGGCCATGTGGGTGGAGAAGGAGGGCGCCTACGGCAACGCCGAGCGCCGCACGCAGTTCTGGCACCAGCTGGTCAAGCCGCCGGGGCAGGCGCGCTCGGACCTGTGGCAGATCATGGAGTTCACCAAGCGCTTCCGCATGGAGGAGGTCTGGAGCCCGGAGCTGCTGGCGGCCAAGCCCCAGTGGCGCGGCAAGACGCTGCACGACCTGGTGTTCCGCAACGGTGCGGTGGACCGCTTCCCGCTGTCCGAGATGGAAGCCGGCTACGACAACGACGACGCGCGCTCGGCCGGCTTCTACGTGCAGAAAGGGCTTTTCGAGGAATACGCGCAGTTCGGCCGCGGCCACGGGCATGACCTCGCGCCCTTCGACACCTACCACAAGGTCACGGGCCTGCGCTGGCCGGTGGTGGACGGCAAGGAGACGCGCTGGCGCTACCGCGAGGGCACCGATCCCTACGTCAAGGCCGGCGAGGGCTTCCGCTTCTACGGCAACCCCGACGGCAAGGCCGTGATGTGGGCGCTGCCCTACGAGCCCGCGGCCGAGGAGCCCGACAAGGACTTCCCCTACTGGCTGTGCACGGGCCGGGTGCTGGAGCACTGGCACACCGGCACCATGACGCGGCGCGTGCCCGAGCTCTACCGCGCCTTCCCCAATGCCGTGTGCTTCATGCACCCGGAGGACGCGCGCGCGCTGGGCGTGCGCCGCGGCGAGATCGTGGAGCTCACGTCCCGGCGCGGCAGCATGCGCACCCGCGTGGAGACGCGCGGGCGCAACAAGCCCCCGCGCGGGCTGGTGTTCGTGCCCTTCTTCGACGCCAGCCAGCTCATCAACAAGGTCACGCTGGACGCCACCTGCCCGATCTCGCTGCAGACGGACTACAAGAAGTGCGCCGTGGCCATCCGCAAGGCCGGCGGGCTGCCGCCGCAAGGAGGCACGGTATGAAGCTCAAGCAAGCCCTCGGGATCGTGCTGGGCCTGGGCGCCGCCGCGGTGGCCGGCGTGGCGCTGGCGGTGGACGTGACCGACCGCATGCGCGGCGCGCCCATCATGGAGACCACCCCGCCGCCGCCGCTGGTGAACTCCGACAACTCCGACATCCGGCGCGTGCGCAACTACGCCATGCAGCCGCCGGTGATCCCGCACAAGATCGACAACTACCAGCTCGACAAGAGCGCCAACCGCTGCATGTTCTGCCACGCGCGCGCGCAGACGGGCAGCAGCGGCGCGCCGCCCATCAGCGTCACGCACTACCAGGACCGCCAGGGCAACTTCCTGGCCGACATCTCGCCGCGGCGCTACTTCTGCACCCAGTGCCACGTGCCGCAGGCCGATCTCAAGCCGCTGGTGAACAACCGCTTCGTGGACGTGGACCAGCTCGTGCGCGGCGACCAGCAACAGCAGCAGCGCCAGGGCACCGGCGCGCCGCGGCGCTGAGCGCCGAGAAGAAGAAAGGGGCGCCCATGCTGCGTGGTCCCATCAACCTGCTGCGCCGCTACTGGAAGGTGCTGCGCATGCCCAGCCGCTACTACAGCCTGGGCTTCCTGACCGTAGGCGGCTTCGTCGCCGGCGTGATCTTCTGGGGGGGCTTCAACACCGCGCTGGAGCTCACCAACACCGAGAAGTTCTGCACCGGCTGCCACGAGATGCGCGACAACGTCTACCAGGAGCTGCAGGGCACCATCCACTTCACCAACCGCTCGGGCGTGCGCGCCAAGTGCAGCGACTGCCACGTGCCGCACAACTGGACCAACAAGATGGCGCGCAAGATGCAGGCGTCCAAGGAGGTCTGGGGCAAGGTCTTCGGCACCATCGACACGCCGGAGAAGTTCGCCGCCATGCGCCGCACGCTGGCCGAGCACGAGTGGGAGCGGCTCAAGGCCAACAACTCGCTGGAGTGCCGCAACTGCCACCAGTTCGAGTCCATGGACTTCACGCGCCAGAGCCCGCGCGCCACCGCCGCGCACAGCACCGAGCTGGCCAGCGGGCAGAAGACCTGCATCGACTGCCACAAGGGCATCGCGCACAAGCTGCCCGACATGTCCGGCGTGGAGACGGTGCGCTAGGCGCCCGCCGCATGCTGCGCGTCATCGACCTGCAGATCGTGCGCGGCGGCCGGCTGCTGTGCCAGGGCTTCGACCTGGCGCTGCGCCCGGGGCAGGCGCTGCTGGTGGAGGGCGCCAACGGCACGGGCAAGACCACGCTGCTGCGCAGCCTGGCCGGGCTGCAGCCCCTGCATGCGCGGCAGCTGCACTGGCAGGCGCTCAGCGGCGGGCCGGCGCGCGAGGCGATGTGCCGCGAGGCCTGCTACGTCGGCCACCGCGACGGCCTGCACGAGGCGCTCGATGCCGTGCAGAACCTGGACCACCTGCTGCGCCTGGGCGGCGAGGCGCTGGCCGAGTCGCGCATCGAGCAGGCGCTGCAGGGCGCGGGGCTGGATGCGCTGGCGCGCGTGCCGCTGCGGCGGCTGTCGCAGGGCCAGCGCCGGCGCGTGGCG
>JAEYPG010000078.1 GCA_023410975.1 Pseudomonadota bacterium | reverse complement strand
CCTCAAAGCGCCGGTTCGACTCGCGCAGGCGCTGCGACAGGCGCTGCAGCGCGGCGTTTTCATTCAGCACCTGCGACAGGGGCAGGGCGGGAGGCAGCGTGGTGGCCATCGCCAAAGTGTAGCCAGCGCTCCCGAGGTCGCCCTGCGGGCGCGGCCTTGACGCCAGGCGGGGCAGGCGTCCGGGCGTCAAAGGCCGGTGAAGACCCGGGTGTTAAACTGCCCGGCTTGCCCGCCGCGGCGCTTCGCGGCTTTGCTCCCTCTTTATCACTGCATGTTGCCCAAGCTCCTGACCCAGATTTTCGGCAGTCGCAACGACCGCCTCCTGAAGCAGTACCGGCGCGTGGTGGAGCAGATCAACGCCCTGGAGCCCCAGTTCGAGAAGCTCGACGACGCGGGGCTGCAGGCCAAGACGGGCGAGTTCCGCGAGCGCCTGGACAAGGGCGAGACCCTGGATGCGCTGCTGCCCGAGGCCTTTGCCACCGTGCGTGAAGCCGGCAAGCGCGTGCTCAAGATGCGCCACTTCGACGTACAGCTCATCGGCGGCATGACGCTGCATCAGGGCAAGATCGCCGAAATGCGCACGGGCGAGGGCAAGACCCTCATGGCCACGCTGCCGGTGTACCTCAATGCGCTGCCCGGCAAGGGCGTGCACGTGGTCACGGTCAACGACTACCTCGCGCGCCGCGACGCGGAGTGGATGGGCCGGCTCTACAACTGGCTGGGCTTGTCCGTCGGCGTGAACGTGCCGGGTCTCAGCCGTGAGCAGAAGCAGGCTGCCTACAACGCCGACGTCACCTACGGCACCAACAACGAGTTCGGCTTCGACCTGCTGCGCGACAACATGGTCTACGAGGTCGCGGACCGCAGCCAGCGCGGGCTCAACTACGCCATCGTCGACGAGGTGGACTCCATTCTCATCGACGAGGCGCGCACGCCCTTGATCATCAGCGGCCAGGCCGAGGACCACACCGAGCTCTACGTGCGCATCAACGCCGTGGTGCCGCAGCTCAAGAAGCAGATCGGCGAGGCCGATCCGCGCACCGGCGAGGGTGTGATCGAGCCGGGCGACTTCACGGTGGACGAGAAAACGCACCAGGTCTACCTCACCGAGGCCGGCCACGAGCACGCCGAGGCGATCCTGACCGAGGCCGGGCTGCTGGCCGAGGGCGCCAGCCTCTACGACCCGGCCAACATCACGCTGATGCACCACGTCTACGCGGCGCTGCGTGCCCGTCACCTCTACAACCGCGACCAGCACTACGTGGTGCAGAACGGCGAAGTGGTGATCGTGGACGAGTTCACCGGCCGCCTCATGACCGGCCGGCGCTGGAGCGACGGCCTGCACCAGGCGGTGGAGGCCAAGGAGGGCGTGCAGATCCAGAGCGAGAACCAGACGCTCGCCTCCGTCACCTTCCAGAACTACTTCCGCCTGTACGGCAAGCTCGGCGGCATGACCGGCACGGCCGACACCGAGGCCTACGAGTTCCAGGAGATCTACGGGTTGGAGACGGTGGTGATCCCGCCCAACAAGCCCACCATCCGCAAGGACGAGCTGGACTTGGTCTACAAGACGACCAAGGAGAAGTACGACGCGGTCGTCAAGGACATCCAGGACTGCGTCCAGCGCGGCCAGCCGGTGCTAGTGGGCACGACCTCGATCGAGAACTCCGAGATCGTCTCCGCGCTGCTGCAGAAGTTCAAGCTGCCGCACCAGGTGCTCAACGCCAAGCAGCACGCCAAGGAGGCGGAGATCGTGGCGCAGGCCGGCCGGCCCGGCGTCATCACGATCGCCACCAACATGGCCGGCCGCGGCACGGACATCGTGCTCGGCGGCAACGTCGAGAAGCAGATCCAGTTCCTCGAAGCCGACGAGAGCGTCCCGGCCGAGGACAAGGCGCGCCGCATCCAGCAGTTGCGCGACGAGTGGGCCGGCCTGAACGCCCAGGTGAAGGCTGCGGGCGGCCTGCGCATCATCGCCACCGAGCGCCACGAGAGCCGTCGCATCGACAACCAGTTGCGCGGCCGCTCCGGCCGCCAGGGCGACCCGGGCAGCTCGCGCTTCTACCTGAGCCTGGACGACTCGCTGATGCGCATCTTCGCGGGCGACCGCGTGCGCGCCATCATGGACCGGCTCAAGATGCCCGAGGGCGAGGCGATCGAGGCCGGCATCGTCACGCGCTCCATCGAGAGCGCGCAGCGCAAGGTCGAGGCCCGCAACTTCGACGTCCGCAAGCAGCTGCTGGAGTACGACGACGTCGCCAACGACCAGCGCAAGGTCATCTACCAGCAGCGTAACGAGATCCTGGAGGCGCAGAACCTCGACGAGCAGATCTCCAACCTGCGCCGCAGCACCATGACGGCGCTGGTGCGCGAGTACGTGCCGGCGGAGAGCCTGGAAGAGCAGTGGGACCTCGCCGGCCTGGAGCGCCAGCTGCGCGACGAGTGGCAGATCGAGCTGCCGCTGAAGTCCATCGTCGAGGGCAGCCAGTCCACCACCGACGAGGACGTCCTGGACGCCGTGGTGAAGGCCGCCGACGAGGTCTTCGCCGCCAAGGTGGCGCAGGTGGGCGCCGAGCAGTTCACGCCCTTCATG
>JAEYPG010000032.1 GCA_023410975.1 Pseudomonadota bacterium | reverse complement strand
CCGCCGCAGCGCGGCCAAGCCCACTTCAGACCCGGGCCGGAAGTGAGTCACCGTTCGCCCTGAGCTTGTCGAAGGGCCTGTAGGCCGGCTGTGCCGGGGGCTTCGACAGGCTCAGCCCGAACGGGTTTTCTTTCAGTACCAAGGGAAACCGGCTTCAGAACCCATGCGGCTGGATGGTGAGATCGGCGTAGGCCGTGCGGGTCACGGCCTCGTTGAACTGCTCGATCAGCCAGCGGGTCTTGCGGTGCCAGCGCGGCACGTCCGAACCCTGTTCCAGGTGCGTGTGCAGCGTCTGCGCGAACTGGCCGGCTTCCAGGCGGTGGTCCAGGCCGAGGAAGGAAAAGCCGTTGCGCCGCAAATGCGCAAATAAATCGATGCACATGGGCCCGTCCTCGCAGCGGGCCAACAGTTTCTTCACGGCCTCGATGGCGCCGCCGCCATTGACCTGCCAGTGGCGCACGTCCTGACGCACGTCCTTGGACAGCACCACGCGGGGATATTCGGCCACTTCCTGTTCAAGCAAATAGGCATCGATGAAGGCCGGTCCGAATACCAGGCCGGGTTTGCCTTCCTTGCCGCCTTCATGAATGACGCTGCCCTTGGCAATGCCGCCGCGGCTGAGATAACCCTTGGACAGCCAGTCGCGCGCCACGCACCACACGGCGAAGCACAGCATGTCCAGCCCTTCGGGCGTATCGCGGCAGGAAATGACGACAAAATCGGAAAAGGTGTTGACGCGCAAATCCAGCGCATCGGTGCCGGTGCCGGATTGACGGGCATAGTCCGCGCTGATGCCGGAGAAATCCAGGCTCATCGCGTTGAATATCGATTCCAGCGACTGCGGCCCCTTGCCGCCGCGGGCCGACTGCTTGATCAGCTCCTTGAATCCCAGGATGTCGATGAAGCCCACGTAGCGCGTCTCGTAGCGCACGCTCTTGGGAACGTCGTCCTCGCCCAGCTCCGCATCCGGCACGGGGTTGGCGAACTGGTGCCGGGGCAGGGCGAAGACGCCGGGCTTGCGCGGCTTGTCGGTGTCGCCGGGTTGAATATCGTCCGGCTCAGTGGGCGACGATGGTCTTGAAATAGCTTGCGATCCGGTCGTTCCCGATCGTGCTGCTCTGGTTTTGTTCCTGGAAGACGGCATACCAAGGCCCGTTCGGATCGTGTGAGATGTTGATCAGCTCTCCGCCGCGCATGTCGCCCAATTGGTCCAGCACGTCCGAAATGGCCTTTCTCTCCACGGCCGCCTCTTCGGGCAGGGTGGGCCAGTATTTGATGAAGCCATCTTCGGGCCGGATGCCGGAAGTGCCGAAAACCTTCAGGTCATGATAGAGGTCTTCGAGTACTGGGCCATATTTCCAGGCCTGGAAATCATCCTTGACCAGCGGCCTGCCGTGCTGGGCCAGCATCAGGCCGTGGCAGAAATACAGGAGCTTCTGCAGTTTCAGGTGCGTGAGCTCGATATTGCGATCGGCCGCCATTTCTATCAGCGTGCGGGCAGCGGCTTTGGCGTCATGCATGTGGAGGCCTCGCGGCGGTGTGCAGTGCACTCTCCGGCGGCGCAGCGGTGGGTGTCAAGCCATGCCGGCCGCCGGGCGAGCGGCCTTCAGCGCAATGCCAGGTCCAGCACCGTGCCGGCGAACACCGTGAAGCCCAGCCAGTGGTTGAGCCTGAAGGCCTTGAAGCAGCCTTCGCGGGTGCGGTGGCGGATCAGCGTCCAGTGCCACGCCACCTGCGCCAGGGCGGCGGCGATGCCGGCCAGGAACCAGCCGCCCATGCCCAGCTGCAGGCCGATCCAGGCCCAGGAGGCCAGGTGCACCAAGTAGAACAGCGTCACCCCGATCACGTCGAAGCGGCCCAGCGTCAGCGCCGAGGTCTTGATGCCGATGCGGATGTCGTCGTCGCGGTCGACCATCGCGTACTCGGTGTCGTAGGCCAGCACCCAGAACAGGTTCGACACCAGCAGCCCCCAAGCGTGCAGCGGCACGGCGTCCGCCACCGCGGCCGGGCCCCAGCCGGTGCCGCCCTGCACGGCCGAGAAGGCCATGGGGATGCCGAAGCTGAAGGCCACGCCCAGCACGGCCTGCGGCATGGACACCAGCCGCTTCGCATACGGGTAGGCGATGGCGATGGCCAGCGCGGCGAAGGACAGCGTGATGGTCGGCCCGTTGGTGGTGAGCACCAGGAAGAAGGCCAGCAGCGCCAGCGCCGCGCCCACCAGCAGCGCCTCGCGCGTGCCGATGGCGCCGCGCGTCACGGGGCGCTGGGCGGTGCGCTTGACGTGGCGGTCGAAGTCCTGGTCCGCCACGTCGTTGACGCAGCAGCCGGCGCTGCGCATGAGGACGGTGCCGCCCACGTACACCGCCAGCAGGTGCCAGCCGGGGAAGCCGTCGGCCGCCATCCACATCGCGGACAGCGTGGGCCACAGCAGCAGCAGCCAGCCGGCGGGGCGGTTCCAGCGGATCAGGTCGAGGTACAGCGACAGGCGTGAGGGAGGCGATACGGCGTGCGTGCTCATGGCGCCGGATTGTCGCGCGCATGCCCGTGCGGAACTCTGGCGCGGCGGCGGGGCTCCACGGCAGGTGCGCGCCGGGCCCCTCGCCTGCCCCGGGGGGGCCAGGGCCGCGCCTGAGGGCGCGGCGCATGCTCATTGCCTTCAAGGAGAACCGCCCATGTCCATCCGACAGATCGACAGCCCCGAAGCCATGGCGCGCCTGATCGCGCTGCTGATCGTGGCCGACACCCGGCTCGACCCGCGCGAGCTGGCGATGCTCGACGAGCTGGACGCCTTCGGGCGCATCGGCATCGAGCGCGCTGAATTCATGCACGTGGCCGGCGAGCTGTGCGAGGAACTGGGCGAGCGGCTGCAGCAGCGCCCGTGGCTGTCGCTGTCGGAGCGGGCGCTGATCGAGGCCGAGCTGCAGGCCGTGCGCGACCCGGCCAAGCAGCGCCTGGTGGCGCGCCTGGGGGCCGCGGTGATCACCGCCGACGGCCGCGTGCAGGACAGCGAGCGCGTGCTCTTCGACCACCTGCTGCTGCGCTGGGGCCTCGCGCGCACGGACGTGAGCCAGGCGATCCGGGAGGACCGGCCGGGACGGGAGGCGTGAGGTGACGGACCGGGGAGGCCGAACGGCCCGCTCCCCGGCTTTTCAAGCTGGCTCCAGGCCGCGCCTGGTCACGCCTCCAGCCGCTGCTGGAACATCAGACCCGCGTGCTCGCGCAGGGCGTGGAACTTGATCTTGGGCCAGTTGTCCTGCATGGCGCGCAGCTCGCCGGCGTATTCCAGCAGCACGCAGGGCGCGTCCACGGCGTCGAAGGCGACGCGGTGCGCGTTGTGGTCGATGAAGCGCTGCAGCTCCTTGGCGTCGTCGCAGGTCACCCAGCGCGCCACGTTGTAGCGCGCGGGCTGGATGCGCGCGCGCACGCCGTACTCGTGCTCCAGGCGGTGCGCCACGACTTCGAACTGCAGCTGGCCCACCGCGCCCAGCAGCAGCACCGAGCCGGCCGCCGGGCGGAAGACCTGGATCGCGCCTTCCTCGCCCAGCTGCGTCAGGCCCGAGCGCAGCTGCTTGGTCTTGAGCGGGTCGGCCACTTCCACGGTGCGGAACATTTCCGGCGCGAAGAAGGGCAGCCCGGTGAACTGCAGCGCCTCGCCCTCGGTGATGGTGTCGCCGAGCTGCAGCACGCCGTGGTTGGGGATGCCGATGATGTCGCCGGCAAAGGCCTCGTCCAGCAACTCGCGGCGCTGCGACAGGAAGCTCACCACGGAGTTGGGACGCAGCTCCTTGCCCGAGCGCACCACCTTCAGCCGCATGCCGCGCTCGAAGTGGCCGCTGGCCACGCGCAGGAAGGCGATGCGGTCGCGGTGCGCCGGGTCCATGTTGGCCTGGATCTTGAACACCACGCCGCTGAACTTGGACTCCTCGGGCTTCACCTCGCGCTGGATCGCCATGCGCGAGCCCGGTGCCGGCGCCAGCTCCACCAGCGCGTCCAGCACTTCCTTGACGCCGAAGTTGTTGATGGCCGAACCGAAGAACATCGGAGTCTGGCGGCCGGCCAGGAACTCGTCCTCGTCGAAGGCGGGCGCGGCTTCCTGCACCAGCTCGATCTCGCCGGCGGCCTGCTCGTAGGACATGCCGAAGCGCTCGGCCAGCGCCGGGTTGTGGACGCCCTCGACGATCTCGTCGTCGTCGTGGTGGCGGTCCTCGCCGGGCGAGAACACGCGCATCTGGTCGCGGCGCAGGTCCAGCACGCCGCCGAAGTGCTTGGCCATGCCCACCGGCCAGGTGAAGGGCACCACGCCCATGCCCAGCTCGCGCTCGATCTCGTCCATCAGCGCCAGGGGCTCCTGCACCTCGCGGTCCATCTTGTTCACGAAGGTCAGGATGGGCGTGTTGCGCGCGCGGCAGACCTGCAGCAGGCGGCGGGTCTGCGGCTCCACGCCGTTGGCCGCGTCGATGACCATCAGCGCCGCATCCACGGCGGTGAGCACGCGGTAGGTGTCTTCGGAGAAGTCCTGGTGGCCCGGGGTGTCGAGCAGGTTGATCACGCAGTCGCGGTATTCCATCTGCATGACCGAGGAGGCCACCGAGATGCCGCGCTGCTTTTCGATCTCCATCCAGTCCGAGGTGGCGTGGCGGCTGGCCTTGCGCGCCTTGACGGAGCCGGCGATCTGGATCGCGCCCGAGAACAGCAGCAGCTTCTCGGTCAGCGTGGTCTTGCCGGCGTCGGGGTGGGAAATGATGGCGAAGGTGCGGCGGCGGCGCACCTGGGAGAGGAGGTCGGCGGACATGCAGCTCGCGGCCGCAAACCCGACCGCTCGTTGGAGGAGGAAAACCCTCGATTATCGCGGGCCCCGCCCGGGCGAGCCGGCCGGGCGGGCTTTGCCGGCGTGCAGTCTTGGCGGCATGGGCCGTTCGCCCTGAGCTTGTCGAAGGGCTTGCCGCCCGACCGGGCGGCGGGGCTTCGACAGGCTCAGCCCGAACGGGACCAGTTCACTGTTGGAGATCACTCCTCCAGCAGCGAGCGCAGCATCCAGGCCGTCTGCTCGTGAACCGTCAGGCGCTGCGTCAGCAGGTCGGCCGTGGGCTCGTCGCCGGCTTCCTCGGCCTTGGGGAACAGCTCGCGCGCGGTGCGGGCCACGGCCTCGTGGCCTTCCACCAGCAGCCGCACCATCTCCAGCGCCTTGGGCGGCTGGCCCGGGGCGTCGCCCACCGTGGCGTTCTGGCCGAACTGGGCGTAGGAGCCCTGCGCCGTGTGGCCCAGCGCGCGGATGCGCTCGGCGATCGGGTCCACCGCGTTCCACAGCTCCGTGTACTGCGCCATGAACATGGTGTGCAGCGTGTTGAACATCGGGCCCGTGACGTTCCAGTGGAAGTTGTGGGTCTTCAGGTACAGCGTGAAGGTGTCGGCCAGCAGCTTGTTCAGGCCGCCGGCGATGGCGGCGCGGTGCTCTTCGCTGATGCCGATGTTGATGGGCGAGGGCATGCGTTTCTCCTTGTGGCTGTGAGTGGACGGACTGCTGAGGGGATGAGGGCGGAAGCGAGGCGTCGGCGCGGACCCCGCGTGACGCAGTTCAGACGCCGCGCGACAGCAAGGGCAGGCCCTGTGCCAAGCCGTGCAGCGCGCCCGTCACGAATATGGCCCATCCCGCAAGACGGCGGACCCGGGGAAGGTCAAGGCGACCCGGACCAGTGCCCATGGCGGACGCCCGCGCGCCTGGCGTGCCGGCACATGGGGTGCCGAAAGCGGTGGTGAGCTGGTCCATGGGCTTCCTTGTCGTCGAGTCCGGCAATGCCGGCATGAGACAAAGAATAGGGCTTGACTATCTGTCCGGCTATTTGAATAGTCCAAACGCGGCGATAGCCCCAGCGCCGGGCAGGTCGTTCAGGCGCTCAGCAGCGTCACGCCTTCCAGCTGGCAGGCGTAGACCGCGTTGCGCAGCGCGGCGATGGCCTCGTAGCGCGTGAACGTGCGCCGCCAGGCCAGCACCACGCGGCGCGAGGGCACGGGCGGCTCGAAGGGGATGTACTTGACGAAGGGCTGCGGCTCGCGCGGCACGGAGAGCTTGGGCACGACGGTGATGCCCATGCCCGAGGCCACCATGTGCTTGATGGTCTCCAGCGAGCTGCCTTCGAAGCTCTTGCGGATGCCCTCGGTGTTGCTGGAGAAGCGCGCGAACTCCGGGCACACCTCCAGCACGTGGTCGCGGAAGCAGTGGCCGGTGCCCAGCAGCAGCATGGTTTCCTGCTTGAGCTCCTCGGCGCCGATGGCCTCGCGCTGCGCCAGCGGATGCGCCTGGGGCACGGCCACGACGAAAGGCTCGTCGTACAGCGGCGCCAGTGCCAGCCCGGTGTCGGGGAAGGGCTCGGCCATGATGGCGCAGTCGAGCTCGCCGGTGCGCAGCATCTCCAGCAGCTTCACCGTGAAGTTCTCCTGCAGGATCAGCGGCATCTGCGGCGTGTGCTCGATGGCGTGGCGCACCAGCTCCGGCAGCAGGTACGGGCCGATGGTGTAGATGATGCCCAGGCGCAGCGGGCCGCTGAGCGGGTCCTTGCCGCGGCGCGCGATCTCCTTGATGGCCGCGGCCTGCTCCAGCACGGACTGGGCTTGGCGGATGATGTCCTCGCCCAGGGGCGTGACGCTGACTTCGCTGCTGCCACGTTCGAAGAGCTTGACGTCGAGCTCTTCCTCCAGCTTCTTGATGGCCACCGACAGCGTCGGCTGGGACACGAAACAGGCTTCGGCGGCGCGCCCGAAATGTTTCTCCCGGGCCACCGCCACGATGTAACGCAGTTCGGTCAGGGTCATCCGGGGATTGTGCTCAAATCCCGCCCCGCCCGCGCAAGCCGCGCCGGCATGGAGTGAAACCATGGACCGCAAGCCCTTGACCCTGCACCGATTGCGCGAGCTCTACGCCGCCGGCGAGAAGCTCACGATGCTCACTTGCTACGACGCTACCTTTGCCCAGGTGCTGGACGCTGCGGGCGTGGAGATGCTGCTGGTGGGCGATTCGCTGGGCATGGTGCTGCAGGGCCATGACAGCCCGCTGCCGACGACGCTGGAGGAGATGGCCTACCACACGCGCTGCGTGGCGCGCGGCAACCGCAGCGCCTGGATCCTGGCGGACATGTCCTTCGGCAGCTACTACGAAAGCGTCGAGCAGGGCGTGCGCAGCGCCGCGGCGCTAATGCAGGCCGGCGCGCACATGATCAAGCTCGAAGGCGGCGGCTGGACCGTGCCGCTGGTGCGCGCGCTGGTGGAGCGCGGCATCCCGGTGTGCGGCCACCTGGGCCTGACGCCGCAGTCGGTGCACGCGCTGGGCGGCTGGCGCGTGCAGGGCCGCGGCGACGAGGCTGCCGCCACGCTCAAGCGCCACGCGCAGGAGCTGGCGCAGGCCGGCGCCGCGATGATCGTGCTGGAGCTGGTACCCGCGGCGCTGGCGCGCGAGATCACGGCCGAGCTGCCCATTCCCACCATCGGCATCGGCGCCGGCGCGGGTTGCAGCGGCCAGGTGCTGGTGCTGCACGACATGCTCGACATCACACCGGGGAAGAAGGCACGTTTCGTGCGCAACTTCATGGAAGGCTCGCCCAGCGTCGAGGCCGCCGTGCGCAGCTACGTCAGCGAGGTCAAGGCCGGGCGCTTCCCGGACGACCGGCTTCACAGCCGCTGAACAACGACAAGTTTCTAGGGAGACGAAGCACGCCATGCAAGTGCTGCACCGCATCGCCGATCTGCGCGCCGCCCTGGCGCAAGGTCCTCGTCCGGCTTTCGTGCCGACCATGGGCAACCTGCACGAAGGCCACCTGGCGCTGGTGCGCCAGGCCAAGGCCTCGGGCCGCCCGGTGGTGGCCAGCATCTTCGTCAACCGGCTGCAGTTCGGCCCCAACGAGGACTTCGACCGCTACCCGCGCACCTTCGAAGCCGACTGCGAGCTGCTCAAGGCCGAGGGCTGCGACATCGTGTTCGCGCCGGACGAGGCGGAGCTGTACCCCGAGCCGCAGAGCTACAAGGTGCAGCCGCCGGCCGAGCTGGCCGACATCCTGGAAGGCCACTTCCGTCCCGGCTTCTTCACCGGCGTGTGCACGGTGGTGCTCAAGCTCTTCAACATCGTGCAGCCCGCGGCGGCCTACTTCGGCAAGAAGGACTACCAGCAGCAGCTGGTGATCAAGTCGATGGTGCGGCAGCTGGCGCTGCCGGTGGAGATCGTGGCCGGCGAGACCTGCCGCGCCGCCGACGGCCTGGCGCTGTCCTCGCGCAACGGCTACCTGAGCCCGGCCGAGCGCGCCGAGGCGGTGGAGCTGCACCGGCTGCTGGACTCCATGGCGCGCGCCGTGCGCGACAGCGGCAGCGACGCGCACACGCTGGAGCGCGAGGCGATGGCCGCGCTGCAGCGCCGCGGCTGGCAGCCCGACTACGTGGTCGTCCGCCGCCAGGCCGACCTGCAGGAGCCGCAGAGCCTGCAGGAGCCCATGGTGGTGCTGGCCGCGGCCAAGCTGGGCAAGACGCGGCTGATCGACAACGTGGAGATCTGAAGCCGCGACGGGCGCGGCGACACGCGCCTCAAGCCTTCAGGAACTCCGCCTTGCTCCCCAGCCACCGCGCCACGTGCGCCTGCGCGGCCTCGGGGAACTGGTCCAGCAGCTTCGGCGCCACGCGCCGCGCGCGCTCCAGCAGCGCGGTGTCCTGCAGCAGGTCGGCAAAGCGCAGCAAGGCGTCGCCGCTCTGGCGCGCGCCCATGAACTCGCCGGGGCCGCGGATTTCGAGGTCGCGCCGGGCAATCTCGAACCCGTCCGTCGTCTCCGCCATGGCCCGCAGCCGCGACTTGCCCGTCTGCGACAGCGGCCCGGTGTAGAGCAGCACGCACACGCTGGCCACCGCGCCGCGGCCCACGCGGCCCCGCAGCTGGTGCAGCTGGCTCAGGCCGAAGCGCTCGGCGTGCTCGATCACCATCAGGCTGGCGTTGGGCACGTCCACGCCCACCTCGATCACCGTGGTCGCCACCAGCAGCCCCATCTGCCCGGCGGAGAACTCCGCCATCACGGCCGCCTTCTCCGCCGCGGGCATGCGCCCGTGCAGCAGCCCCACCTTCACGCCCGGCAGCGCGGCCTGCAGCTCGGCATGCGCCTCGGTGGCGTTGCGCAGGTCCAGCGTCTCGCTTTCCTCGATCAGCGGCAGCACCCAGTAGGCCTGGCGGCCGCTGGCCACCTCGTCGGCGATGCGCGCGATCACCTCCTCGCGCCGGGTGTCGGCGAACACCTTGGTCACGATCGGCGAGCGCCCCGGCGGCAGCTCGTCGATGGTGCTCACGTCCAGGTCCGCGTAGTAGGTCATCGCCAGGGTGCGAGGGATGGGCGTGGCGCTCATCATCAGCAGGTGCGGCTCCAGCGCCTCGTGCGCCAGCTTCTTGCGCAGCTCCAGCCGCTGCGCCACGCCGAAGCGGTGCTGCTCGTCCACGATGGCCAGGCCCAGCCGGGCGAAATGCACGTCCTGCTGGATCACGGCGTGCGTGCCGACGATGAGCTGCGCCTCGCCGCTGGCCACGCGCTCCACCATCTGCTGCCGAGCCTTGCCCTTGCGGCTGCCGGTGAGCCAGGCGATGCCCACGCCCAGCGGTTCCAGCCACTGCACCAGCTTGCGGAAATGCTGCTCGGCCAGGATCTCGGTCGGCGCCATCAGCGCGCATTGCCAGCCGGCGTCCATGGCGACGGCCGCCGCCAGTGCCGCCACCACCGTCTTGCCCGAGCCCACGTCGCCCTGCAGCAGCCGGTGCATGGGTTGCGTGAGCGCGAGGTCGGCGGCGATCTCGTCCACCACCCGCTGCTGCGCACCGGTCAGGCCAAAGGGCAACTGCGCCAGCAGCTGCTCGCGCAGGCCGCCCGCGTGCGCCACCAGCCCGGGCGCCAGCAGCTTGGCGCGCTCGCGCTGCGCCTGCAGCTGGCTGATCTGCTGCGCCAGCAACTCCTCGAACTTCAGCCGCTGCCACGCCGGGTGGCTGTGGTCCTCCAGCGTGGCGATGCTCACGTCGGGCGTCGGGTGGTGCAGGAAGTCCAGCGCCTGGCGCAGCGTGGGCATCCCGGCGGGCAGCACCTGCGGCGGCAGCAGCTCGCTGAGCGGCGCGCGGCCCAGCGCGGACACCACGGCCTTGCGCAGGTAGGCCTGCGGCAGCTGCGCGCTGGCCGGGTACACGGGCGTGAGCGAGGTCGCCAACGGCGTGCCGGGCTCCACGGCGCGGAACACCGGGTGCACCATCTCGCGCCCGAAGAAGCCGCCGCGCACCTCGCCGCGCACGCGCACGCGCGTGCCGGGCGCCAGCGTCTTCTGCTGCGCGGCGTAGAAGTGGATGAAGCGCAGCGTCAGCTCGCCGCTGGCGTCGGACAGCCGCACCACGAGCTGGCGGCGCGGGTGCAGCTCCACCTGCGCCTGCCGCACCACGCCCTCGACCTGCACGTTGTCGCCCTCGCGGGCATGGGCGATGGGGGTGATGCGGGTTTCATCCTCGTAGCGCAGCGGCAGGTGCAGCGCCAGGTCGATGTCGCGCACCAACCCCAGCTTGAGCATGGCCTTGGCCGCCGGGCTGGCCGTACGCCCAGAAGCGGCAGGGCGTTGCGGCAAAGGTACGGTCTCGGTAGCAAGGGGCATGGAACAATTCTGCCTTCTGTTCCACGGACCTCTTCCAGGCCGGTACAGCCTGCGCCATGACGACCTACACCCTCAGCGATTTCGATTTCCATCTGCCGCCGGAGCTCATCGCCCAGCAGCCGGCAGCCGAGCGCAGCGCCTCGCGCCTGCTCGACGGCCGCGGTGCCTTCCCGGTGGACCGTGTGTTCCGCGACCTGCCCGGGCTGCTGCGCAGCGGCGACCTGCTGGTCTTCAACGACACGCGCGTGATCAAGGCCCGCCTCTACGGCGAGAAGCCCACCGGCGGCGCGGTGGAGGCGCTGATCGAGCGGCTGCTGCCGGGCAACGAGGTGCTGGCCCACCTGCGCGCGAGCAAGTCGCCCAAGCCGGGCGGCACTGTCCGCTTCGGCGACGACCCGGCCCAGGGCTTCGACGCCGAGGTGCTGGGACGCAGCGGCGTGGACGGCTCGCTGTTTCACCTGCGCTTCCCCGAAGACCCGCTGGCGCTGCTGGAGCGCTTCGGCCACGTGCCGCTGCCGCCCTACATCACGCATGCCGACGCGGCCGAGGACGCGCAGCGTTACCAGACGGTGTTCGCCGCGCGCCCCGGCGCGGTGGCCGCGCCCACGGCCTCGCTGCACTTCGACGACGGCGTGCTGCAGGCGCTGCGCGAGCGCGGGGTGAAGAGCGCCAACGTCACGCTGCACGTGGGCGCGGGCACCTTCCAGCCCGTGCGCAGCGAGAACCTGGCCGAGCACCGCATGCACAGCGAGTGGTTCGAGGTCAGCGATGCGACGGTGGCGGCCATCGAGGCCACGCGCGCCGCAGGCGGGCGCGTCATCGCCGCCGGCACCACCACGATGCGCGCGCTGGAGTCCGCCGCGTGCGGCGGCCGGCTCGAAGCCGGCGCCCGCGATACGGACATCTTCATCACCCCGGGCTTCCAATTCCGGGTGGTGGACCTGCTGGTCACGAACTTCCACCTGCCCAAGAGCACGCTGATGATGCTGGTGAGCGCCTTCAGCGGCTACGAGCACGTGCGCGCCCTCTACCGCCACGCGGTGGAGGGGCGCTACCGCTTCTTCAGCTATGGCGACGCGATGCTGCTGGAGCGCCGCGGCTGAGCCTGGCGCCGCGGCTCCAGGCCGCGTCCCCGGCCCGGGTGCTCATTGCCAGGGTTGCGTACGCAACTGACCTTGCCCGCTTCTTGCATGCTGCTCCGCGCTGGAGCAGCCCCGTGTTTTTCCTCCGCTCCAGCTGCTCCACTCTGGCAAAAGGGCTACGGCTATTGACGGTTGTCAAATGCCGCTCTCTTGCGCTGGCTACTGTGAGGCCATTCATCAACGCAAGAGGGGTTTTCCATGAGCAAGCAAGCGCTGTGTGTGTTGGCTGGTCTGGCCGTGGCTTCCACGGCTGCCTTCGCCGCCGACGGCAAGGACGACGCCATGCTCAAGCTCGCCAACGCGAGCGGCTGCATGACCTGCCACCACATCGAGCCCGGTGCCAAGGGCCCGGACGGCCTGGCACCCATCGGCCCGGCCTGGAAGGACGTGTCGGCCAAGTACAAGGGCGTCAAGGGCGCCGAGGAGCAGCTCACCCGCACGGTGCTGCAGGGTTCCAACCCGTATGAGAGCCACTGGAAGGGCAAGGTCTCGGGCCTGGCCATGCCGCCCAACCACGTCGCCATCAAGGACGCCGACGCCAAGCAGCTGGTGAAGTGGATCCTGGCGCTCGACGCCAAGAAGTGATCCGCGCCCGCCCTGCGGCTGCCTGAAACCGCCGCCCCGGCCGTGCTCCAGTGCACGCCGGGGCGGCGGCGCTTTAGGCCCCCGGCGCCGGCCGGGTGGCGGGGCTGCGGGACAATTCCCGCATGTTGAAATTCGAACTGCTCAAGACCGATGGCCGCGCGCGGCGCGGCCGCCTCACGCTCAACCACGGCGTGGTGGAGACGCCCATCTTCATGCCGGTGGGCACCTACGGCACCGTCAAGGGCGTGCTGCCGGCCTCGCTGGAGGAGATGGGCGCCCAGATCATCCTGGGCAACACCTTCCACCTGTGGATGCGCCCGGGCCTGGACGTGGTGCAGTCCTTCGGCGGGCTGCACCGCTTCGAGGGCTGGAACCGGCCCATCCTCACCGACAGCGGCGGCTTCCAGGTCTGGAGCCTGGGCGAGATGCGCAAGATCACCGAGGAGGGCGTGAAGTTCGCCTCGCCGGTCAACGGCGACAAGCTCTTCCTCACGCCCGAGGTCAGCATGCAGATCCAGACGGTGCTGAACTCGGACATCGTGATGCAGTTCGACGAGTGCACGCCCTACGAGACCAAGGGCCACCTCACGACCGAGGCCGAGGCCAAGGCCTCGATGGAGCTGAGCCTGCGCTGGGCGCGGCGCTGCCTCACCGAGTTCCAGCGCCTGGAGAACCCGAACGCGCTGTTCGGCATCGTGCAGGGCGGCATGTTCGAGCACCTGCGCGAGGCGTCGCTGGGCTCGCTGGTGGAGCTGGACCTGCCCGGCTACGCCATCGGCGGCGTGAGCGTGGGTGAGCCCAAGGCCGAGATGCAGCGCATCGTGGCGCACACGCCGCACCGGCTGCCGGCGCACAAGCCGCGCTACCTGATGGGCGTGGGCACGCCCGAGGACCTGGTGGACGGCGTGGCCAACGGCGTGGACCTGTTCGACTGCGTGATGCCCACCCGCAATGCGCGCAACGGCCACCTCTTCACGCGCTTCGGCGACCTGAAGATCCGCAACGCCCGCCACCGCGCCGACCAGCGCCCGCTGGACGAGACCTGCGGCTGCCACACCTGCCGCAACTTCAGCCGCGCCTACCTGCACCACCTCGACCGCTGCGGCGAGATGCTGGGCCCCATGCTCACCAGCATCCACAACCTGCATTACTACCTGAACCTGATGCGCGAGGTGCGCGAGTCGCTGGACGCCGGCACCTTCGAGCAGTTCAAGCAGCAGTTCGCCGCGGACCGCGCGCGCGGGGTGTGAGTCAGGCGAGCCGGCCCGCTGCCGCCCTCGCGGCAGCGCCGGCTCACCAGAACTGCCAGTTCCCCGTCGCCACCACCCACGCGCCCAGCGCGCCGTTGGTGACGGCGTGGGCGATGACGGCGTTCCACAGCCGCCCGGTGCGCACGTACAGCAGCGCATACGCCAGGCCGGCGACGATGGCCGCCAGCCACAGCGTGTGGGCCAGCATGAACAGCGCGGTGGAAATGAGCACCGCGCGCAGGCCCACCCGGCGCGGGTCCACGGCCTCGAAGGCCGGCTGTTCCAGCCAGCGCATCAGGAAGCCGCGCCAGAACAGCTCCTCCATCACCGGCACCAGCAGCGCCGCGCCCAGCGTCCTGACGGCGATCAGCGCCCAGTCCGGCTGCCCGGCGCCGTCCAGCGGCATGAAGGCGGCGGAGGGCTGGCCGATCTGCATCCAGGGCGCGTCGAGGCGGACCCACAGGCCGAACACCAGCAGGCCCACGGCCACCGCCAGCAGCGCCTCGCGCAGGGGCGGGCGGTTGCGCAGCTCGGCGTACTCGTGCCGCCACAGCCACAGCAGGCCGCCCACCAGCGGCAGGTTCAGGGCATAGAGCCAGCGCGCGTCGGTCCAGCCGTGGTCGGCCGCGGCGCCGCGCAGCGCCAGCAGCAGCATGAAAAGTCCGAAGGGTGCGCAGCGCACGAGCGCGGCGCGCCGGGGCATCCAGGCGACGGTGTTCATGGCGGCGCAGTATCGGGGTGCCGGCTGCCGAGGCCGGCCACGCCGCCCCCCCGGCCCGGCGCTCAGCTCCCGATCACCCCGCCGTCCTCGCGCCGCACCACCACCGTGGCCGAGCGCGGGCGTCCGCCGAAGGGCCAGCGCGAGAAGCGGTTGATGTCCGCCGGATCGCTGATGTCGCTGGGCGGCTCGCCGGGGTGCTGGATGTTCACGAACAGCGTGCGGCCGTCGGGCGCGAAGGTCGCGCCGGTGATCTCGCAGTTCACCGGCCCGGTCAGGAAGCGCCGCACCTCGCCCGTGCCGACGTCGCAGGCCAGCATCTGGTTGTTGCCCAGCCGCGCGAACTCGCCCTGGCGCATGACGCCGGCGGACATGTCGGTCTGGATCCACAGCACGCCGCGCGGATCGAAGCACAGCCCGTCCGGGCAGCCGAAGGCATCGCCCCGCACGTCGCCGCGCGCTTCGGCCCGCGCGTTGGCCGGGTCGCCGGCCAGCAGCAGGTGGCGCCAGGCGAAGCTTTGGCCGTCGAAGTCGCCGTCCTCGCGCCAGCGCAGCACCTGGCCCATGGCGTTGTGGGCGCGCGGGTTGGCCGCGTCCGGGCCCGGCTTGCCGGCCTTGCCACGGTCGGTGTTATTGGTGAGGCTGCAGAACACCTCGCCGGTGGCGGGATGGATCGCCAGCCACTCCGGACGGTCCAGCCTGGTGGCGCCCAGGAGGTCGCTGGCCTGGCGGGTCTTGACCAGCACCTCGCCCTGGTCCGCGAAGCCGTTGGCCGCCGTGAGCGGCCCCTGGCCGTGCACCAGCGGCAGCCAGCGCCCGCGCCCTTCGGCGTCGAAGCGCGCCACGTGGAGCGTGCCGTGGTCCAGCAGCTCGCGGTTGGCCTGCGCGGCGCTGAGGCCGTCGCGGGCGGGCTGCACCCGGTCGCGGCTGACGAACTTGTAGAGGTACTCGAAGCGCGCGTCCTCGCCCGAATACACCACCGCGCGGCCGTCGCGCGTGAGCGCCACCCAGGCGCCCTCGTGCGCGGCGCGGCCCAGGGCGGTGCGCTTCACGGGCGGGCTGTCGGGGTCTGACGGGTCCAGCTCGACGATCCAGCCGAAGCGGTTGGCCTCGTTGGGATGCTTCACGGCGTCGAAGCGCTCGTCGTGCGCCGCCCATCGCGTGAAACCCTGCGCCGGCAGGCCCCAGCGCTTCTGGTGCGGGTCCGGGTTCGGGCCCGCGTCGAAATAGAAGGCGAAGTTCTCCTCGCCGCTGAGCACGGTGCCCCAGGGCGTGCGGCCCATGGCGCAGTTGGCGAAGGTGCCCAGCACGCGGGTGCCCTGCGGGTCGGCCGCGGTGCGCAGCAGCGCGTGGCCGGCGGCCGGGCCGCCCACGGCGCAGGGCGTGCGGGCGGTGATGCGGCGCGCGAATCGGCTCGGCCGCACCAGCTGCCAGCCGTCGCCGCGCAGCTCGATCTCCGCCACCGACAGGCCGTGCGCCGCCTGGCTCTTGGCGACCTTCTCGGCCGTCCAGGGCGTGGGCCCGTCCGGGTGCAGCAGCCCCTCGTCGGTGTACTCGTGGTTCGTCACCAGCAGGCCGCGCCGGCCGTCGGGCTGCAGCGGCAGGAACTGCATGCCGTCGTGGTGCATGCCGAACTGCAGCGCCTGCTCGGCGGCGCCGGCCGAGGCGTCCTCGCGCCAGGGCGGCATGGCCGCGCCGGCGATGCCCACC
>JAEYPG010000584.1 GCA_023410975.1 Pseudomonadota bacterium | reverse complement strand
CGAGACGGCCTCGGTGGTCAAGCGCCAGCTCTCGGCCGTGATCCACAAGGTGTTCGAGGCCGCGCAGGCGGCCGAGGCCCATGCGCTCATGGAATCGAGCACGCACGTGGGCAAGATCGTTCTGACTTGGTGAACAGAAAAAAATGACTTCTAGACGCAAGCTGGTGGTGGGGAACTGGAAGATGCACGGCAGCCACAAGGCCAACGCCGAGCTGCTGGAGGGCGTGCTGGCCGCGCGCCCCTTCGGCTGCGACGTGGCGGTGTGCGTGCCATTTCCCTTCCTGTCCGAAACCGCCGTCACGCTGGCTGCCAGCGACATCCGCTGGGGTGCGCAGGACTGTTCCGCGCACGAGCAGGGCGCCTACACAGGCGAGGTGTCGGCCCCGATGCTGCGTGAATTCGGCTGCCGCTACGTGATCGTGGGCCACTCCGAGCGCCGCGCCTACCACGCTGAGAGCGACCAGCTCGTGGCGGACAAGGCGCGCGTTGCGCTGGCCCACGGCGTCACGCCCATCGTGTGCGTGGGCGAGACGCTGGCACAGCGCGAGGCTGGCGAGACGGCCTCGGTGGTCAAGCGCCAGCTCTCGGCCGTGATCCACACCCTGGGCCACTGCGTGGCCGAGATGGTGGTTGCATACGAACCGGTGTGGGCCATCGGCACCGGCAAGACCGCGACACCCGAGCAGGCGCAAGAAGTGCACGCATTGCTGCGCGCGCAACTGCAGGCTGCTACGCCGCGTGCCGGCGAGATGCGGCTGCTCTACGGCGGCAGCGTCAAGCCCGACAACGCTGCGCAGCTGTTCGCGCAGCCTGACATCGACGGCGGCCTTATCGGCGGCGCCGCGCTGAAGGCGGCGGACTTCGCCGCCATCTGCCGCGCCGGGGACTGAAGGCGCGCATCGGAACAACGAGAGATCTATGCAAATCTGGTTCAACATCGTCCTGGCGGTGCAGCTGCTGGCGGCCGTGGCCATGATCGGCCTGGTGCTGGTGCAGCACGGCAAGGGCGCCGACATGGGCGCCTCCTTCGGCAGCGGCGCCTCGGGCAGCCTCTTCGGTGCCACGGGCAGTGCCAACTTCCTGTCGCGCTCCACCGCCTTGTGCGCCACCGTGTTCTTCGTGTGCACGCTGGCGCTGGCGTACCTGTCGAACTACCGCGGCACCGAGCCGGCCGCCAATGGGGGCGGCAGCGTGCTCGATCGTGCGGTGCCTGCGGCAAGCGCGCCGGCGGCCTCGGCGCCTGTGCAGATCCCGGGTGCCGTGCCCGGTGCCATCCCGGGTGTTGCGGCACCGGCGGTGCCCGCACCTGCGCCTGTGGCTTCGGACGCAGCTCCTGCACGCTGATCGCTTGGCCGCCTCAGCCGCTTGCGGTGCCGCACTGCGCGGGCCGCAAGCCGCCTGAAAGGCTCGGCGTCAGCGGCATGAAAAGCACGCCTTCTAAGGTGTGCGTTCTGCGCCCTGGGCGCGGATTTGGCCGGCTCGAAAAGGGTCGGTTGCGCTCTGGAGGGAAGGGCGCACTGGCTCACCGAGCGAGCCAGCAAAAAACTTCGGGATGTCCCTCGAATGAGGGAAAACTGGTATAGAATGCAGGTCTGCCGACAAGCAATGCCTCAAGCAAGTCGTGCAGTGCCTGACAAGGCCGACGTGGTGAAATTGGTAGACACGCTATCTTGAGGGGGTAGTGGCGAAAGCTGTGCGAGTTCGAGTCTCGCCGTCGGCACCAGACATTTTCTCGACCTCTCTGCAAGGTTCTGAGTAGGCGCCTTGCAAGGCGCCCTGAACCAGAGCAGGGAACCCGCAGGCGCGCTCGGTAGGCAGCTCAACAAGGCTGCCGTGGGCGCGCTTTTTTTCTGGTCGCTCTTTTTGTCGCCACCCACCCAACCAGCTCAGCACGCACATGGACCTGCAGCAATACCTGCCCGTCATTCTGTTCATCCTGGTCGGTGTCGGGGTTGGGGTTGCTCCCCAGATCATCGGCTTCGTGCTGGGGCCGAACCGACCCGACGCGCAGAAGAACTCGCCGTACGAGTGCGGCTTCGAGGCCTTCGAGGATGCGCGCATGAAGTTTGACGTGCGCTACTACCTGGTGGCCATTCTCTTCATCCTGTTCGACCTGGAGATCGCGTTCCTCTTCCCGTGGGCGGTCTCGCTGCGCGAAATCGGCGTGTCAGGTTTCGTGGCCATGATGGTGTTCTTGACCATCCTGGTGGTTGGCTTCATCTACGAGTGGAAAAAAGGCGCCCTGGATTGGGAATGAGCCTGGAATTTCGCTCGGCTAAAGGACATTGACGGACTGACCCCATGGGCATCGAAGGCGTTCTCAAGGAAGGCTTCGTCACCACCTCGGTGGACAAGCTGATCAACTGGTCGAAGACGGGCTCGTTGTGGCCCATGACCTTCGGCCTGGCGTGCTGTGCGGTGGAAATGATGCATGCGGGCGCTGCGCGCTACGACATCGACCGCTTCGGCATGCTGTTCCGTCCCAGCCCGCGGCAGAGCGATCTGATGATCGTCGCGGGCACGCTGTGCAACAAGATGGCGCCGGCGCTGCGCAAGGTCTACGACCAGATGGCCGAGCCGCGCTGGGTGCTGTCCATGGGCACCTGCGCCAACGGCGGCGGCTACTACCACTACAGCTACTCGGTGGTGCGCGGTTGCGACCGCATCGTGCCGGTGGATGTCTACGTGCCAGGCTGCCCGCCGACGGCCGAGGCGCTGCTCTACGGCATCCTGCAGCTGCAGGCCAAGATCCGGCGCGAAAACACGATCGCGCGCTGAAAGCGCACCCCGGCGAGCTAGAACCGCATGACCACTTCTCTCGACAACCTGCAGTCGGCGCTGGATGCCACGCTGGGCGGCCGAATCAAGGCCATCAAGCGTGATCGCGGCGAGATCACCATCACCGTCTCGGCCGCCGACTACGCGGACGTGGTGCGCGTGCTGCGTGACGATGGGCAACTCAAGTTCGAGCAGCTCATCGACCTGTGCGGCGTGGACTACTCCACCTACAAGGACCAGCCCTGGGACGGCCCGCGCTTCTGCGTGGTGCTGCACCTGCTCTCGGTGAGCCTGAACTGGCGCCTGCGCGTGAAGGTTTTTGCTCCCGACGACGACCTGCCCGTGGTTCCCTCCGTCAACGAGGTGTGGAGCGCGGCAAACTGGTTCGAGCGCGAGGCCTTTGACCTCTACGGCATCGTCTTCGACGGCCACGAGGACCTGCGCCGCCTGCTCACCGACTACGGCTTCATCGGCCACCCGTTCCGCAAGGACTTCCCGGTCTCCGGCCACGTGGAGATGCGCTACGACCCCGAGACCAAGCGCGTCATCTATCAGCCCGTGACGATCGAGCCGCGCGAGATCACGCCGCGGATCATCCGCGAAGAGAACTACGGCGGCCTGCACTGAACAACGCGCCATGGCAGAGATCAAGAACTACACCCTGAACTTCGGCCCGCAGCACCCGGCTGCCCACGGCGTGCTGCGCCTGGTGCTGGAGCTCGACGGCGAGGTGATCCAGCGCGCCGACCCCCACATCGGTCTGCTGCACCGCGCCACCGAGAAGCTGGCCGAGACCAAGACCTACATCCAGTCGCTGCCCTACATGGACCGGCTGGACTACGTCTCGATGATGTCCAACGAGCACGCTTACTGCCTGGCGGTGGAGAAGCTGCTGGGCATCGAGGTGCCGCTGCGCGCGCAGTACATCCGCGTGATGTTCGCCGAGCTCACCCGGCTGCTGAACCACCTGCTGTGGCTGGGCTGCCACGGGCTGGACTGCGGCGCGATGAACATCCTCATCTACTGCTTCCGCGAGCGTGAGGACATCTTCGACATGTACGAGGCGGTGTCGGGCGCGCGCATGCACGCGGCCTACTTCCGTCCGGGCGGCGTCTACCGCGACCTGCCCGACAGCATGCCGCAGTACAAGCCCTCGAAGATCCGCAACGCCAAGGCGATTGCCAAGCTCAACGAGAACCGCCAGGGCTCGATGCTGGACTTCATCGAGGACTTCTGCAACCGTTTCCCCAAGAACGTCGACGATTACGAGACGCTGCTGACCGACAACCGGATCTGGAAGCAGCGCACCGTGGGCATCGGCGTGGTCAGCCCCGAGCGCGCGCTGAACCTGGGTTTCACCGGCGCCATGCTGCGCGGCTCGGGCATCGCGTGGGACCTGCGCAAGACGCAGCCCTACGACGTGTACGACCGCATGGACTTCAACGTCCCGGTGGGCACCAACGGCGACACCTACGACCGCTACCTGGTGCGCGTGCAGGAGATGCGCGAGGCCAACAAGATCATCCAGCAGTGCGTGAAGTGGCTCAAGGCCAATCCCGGACCGGTGATCACGGACAACCACAAGGTGGCGCCGCCTCCGCGCGTGGACATGAAGTCCAACATGGAAGAGCTGATCCACCACTTCAAGCTCTTCACCGAGGGCTTCCACGTGCCCGAGGGCGAGGCCTACGCGGCGGTGGAGCACCCCAAGGGCGAGTTCGGCATCTACTTCATCAGCGACGGCGCCAACAAGCCCTACCGCATGAAGATCCGCGCGCCCGGGTTTGTGCACCTGTCCGCGCTGGACGAGATGGCCCGCGGCCACATGATCGCTGACGCCGTGGCGGTGATCGGCACCATGGACATTGTTTTCGGCGAGATCGATCGATGAGTTCGCAATCCTTCTTCGCGCCCGCCACGCTGGAGCGTTTCGCGCGCGAGGTGGCCAAGTACCCCGCGGGGCAGCAGCAGTCGGCCGTCATGGCCTGCCTGTCCATCGTGCAGCAGGAACAGGGCTGGGTGTCGGCCGAGGCCGAGGCGGCCATCGCCGAGTACCTCGCCATGCCGCCCATCGCGGTGCGCGAGGTCACGACCTTCTACAACATGTACAACCAGCAGAGGCTGGGCAAGTACAAGCTCAACGTCTGCACCAACCTGCCGTGCCAGCTGCGCAACGGCCAGGGCGCGCTGGAGCACCTGTGCCAGAAGCTGGGCGTGGAGGAGGGCGGCACCACCGCCGACGGCCTCATCACGGTCCAGAAATGCGAGTGCCTGGGTGCCTGCGCCGACGCTCCGGTGATGCTGGTCAATGACCGCCAGATGCTGAGCTACATGAGCAACGAGCGCCTGGACGAGCTGGTCGACACGCTCAAGGCGCAAGGGTGAACCGCATGCTCGACCTCTCGAAATTCCAGGCGACCGGCCGCGAGACCTGCTTCCACGGCCGCCACATCCAGCCCCAGATCTATGCCGGCCTGGACGGCAGCAACTGGCGGCTCCAGGACTACGTGGCCCGTGGCGGCTACCAGGCCCTGAAGAAGGTGCTGGGCCTCGACGGCGGCGCCGGCATGACGCCGGAGCAGGTCATTGCCGAAGTCAAGGCCTCGGGCCTGCGCGGCCGCGGCGGCGCAGGCTTCCCCACCGGCCTGAAGTGGAGCTTCATGCCGCGCGCATTCCCGGGTCCGAAGTACCTGGTGTGCAACTCCGACGAGGGCGAGCCGGGCACCTGCAAGGACCGCGACATCCTGCGCTACAACCCGCACATCGTCATCGAGGGCATGGCCATCGCCGCCTACGCGATGGGCATCGGTCGCGGCTACAACTACATCCACGGCGAGATCTTCGAGGTCTACGAGCGCTTCGAGGAGGCGCTCGCCGAGGCCCGCGCCGCCGGCTTCCTGGGCCAGAACATCCTGGGCAGCGGCTTCAGCTTCGAGCTGTTCGCCCATCACGGTTTCGGCGCCTACATCTGTGGCGAGGAAACGGCGCTGATCGAGTCGATCGAGGGCAAGAAGGGCCAGCCGCGCTTCAAGCCGCCGTTCCCGGCGAGCTTCGGCCTCTACGGCAAGCCCACCACGATCAACAACACCGAGACCTTCGGCGCAGTGCCCTGGATCATCCGCAACGGCGGCCAGGCCTACCTCGAAGTCGGCAAGCCCAACAACGGCGGCACCAAGATCTTCTCGGTGGTCGGCGACGTGAACGAGCCGGGCAACTTCGAGATCCCGATGGGCACGCCCTTCTCGACGCTGCTGGAGATGGCCGGCGGGGTGACCAAGGGCCGCAAGCTCAAGGCCGTGATCCCGGGCGGCTCCTCCGCGCCGGTGCTGCCCGCCAACATCATGATGGACTGTACGATGGACTATGACTCCATCGCCAAGGCCGGCTCCATGCTGGGCTCGGGCGCCGTCATCGTGATGGACGACAGCCGTTGCATGGTCAAGAGCCTGCTGCGCCTGTCCTACTTCTACCAGCACGAGAGCTGCGGCCAGTGCACGCCCTGCCGCGAGGGCACGGGCTGGCTGTGGCGTGTGGTGGACCGCATCGAGCACGGCAAGGGCCGCATGGACGACCTGGACCTGCTGAACTCGGTGGCCGACAACATCCAGGGCCGAACCATCTGCGCGCTGGGCGACGCTGCGGCGATGCCGGTGCGCGCGATGCTCAAGCATTTCCGCGACGAGTTCGCGTACCACGTCGAAAACAAGCGCTGCCTGGTGGGCGGGGCCTGAGACACAACTGCAAGGTGAGGCACCTCTGAACCCCCGGGCGCCCTTGGGCGCCCGCTGCGCGCCAGGGGGTCTTCACCAAGAGAAGCCATGGTTGAAATCGAACTCGACGGCAAGAAGGTCAGCGTAGCCGAAGGCAGCATGGTGATGCATGCGGCCGAAGCCGCCGGCACCTACATCCCCCACTTCTGCTACCACAAGAAGCTCAGCATCGCGGCCAACTGCCGCATGTGCCTGGTGGAGGTGGAGAAGGCTCCCAAGCCGCTGCCCGCCTGCGCCACGCCCGTGACGCAGGGCATGATCGTGCGCACCAAGAGCGACAAGGCGATCAAGGCCCAGCAGTCGGTGATGGAGTTCCTCCTCATCAATCACCCGCTGGACTGCCCGATCTGCGACCAGGGCGGCGAGTGCCAGCTGCAGGACCTGGCCGTCGGCTATGGCGGCTCGGCCTCGCGCTACGCCGAGGAAAAGCGCGTGGTGTTCCACAAGGACGTGGGCCCGCTCATCTCCATGGAGGAGATGACGCGCTGCATCCACTGCACCCGTTGCGTGCGCTTCGGCCAAGAAATGGCCGGCGTGATGGAGCTGGGCATGCTGCATCGCGGCGAGCACTCCGAGATCACGACTTTCGTCGGCCAGACGGTGGACTCCGAGCTCTCGGGCAACATGATCGACCTGTGCCCGGTCGGCGCGCTCACCAGCAAGCCCTTCCGCTACAGCGCCCGCACCTGGGAGCTGTCGCGCCGCAAGAGCGTGAGCCCGCATGACAGCACCGGTGCCAACCTGATCGTCCAGGTCAAGGCCAATCAGGTCAAGCGCGTGCTGCCGCTGGAGAACGAGGCCGTCAACGAGTGCTGGCTGGCCGACCGCGACCGTTTCAGCTACGACGCGCTCAACAGCACCGCGCGCCTGACCGCCCCGATGATCAAGCAGGGCGGCGAGTGGAAGACCGTGGACTGGACCACGGCGCTGGAGTTCGTCGCCAACGGTCTCAAGCAGGTCAAGGCCCAGTTCGGTGCCCAGGGCATCGGCGCCATCGGCTCTGCCCACAGCACGGTGGAGGAGCTGCACTTGCTGGCCAAGCTGGTGCGCGGTCTGGGCAGCGACAACATCGACTACCGCACGCGCCACGCCGACTTCGGCAACGTGGACGCGCCGGGCACCGCGCGCTGGCTGGGCATGCCCATCGCCGAGCTGTCGACGCTGGACCGTGCCTTCGTCGTCGGCTCCTTCCTGCGCAAGGACCACCCGCTGTTCGCGCAGCGCCTGCGCCAGGCCGCGCGCCACGGCGCCCAGATCAGCAGCCTGCACGCGCTGAAGAACGACTGGCTGATTCCCCTGGCCCACCACATCACCGCTGCTCCGAGCGGCTGGGTGCAGGCGCTGGCCGAGGTGGCCGCCGCCGTGGCTGCCAGCGCTGGCGTGGCCGCGCCGGTCAAGGCCGAGGCGACCGATGCCGCGCGCGCCGTGGCCGAGTCCCTGCTGTCGGGCCAGAACAAGGCCGTGCTGCTGGGCAATGCCGCCGCGCAGCATCCGCAGGCCTCGACGCTGCTGAAGCTGGCCGGCTGGATCGCCGAGCACACCGGTGCCAAGTTCGGCTACCTCACCGAGGCCGCCAACACCGTGGGCGCGCAGATCGTGGGTGCGCTGCCGAAGCAGGGCGGCCTCAACGCCGGCCAGATGCTGTCGCAACCGATGAAGGCGCTGCTGCTGCTCAACACCGAGCCGGTGTGGGACGCCGCCGACGCCGCCGCGGCCACCGCGGCGCTGGAAGGCTCCGGCCTGGTGGTGGCGCTGACCGCGTTCAAGGACGCCGCGGTGCCCAATGCCGACGTGCTGCTGCCGATCGCGCCCTTCGCCGAGACCGCCGGCAGCTTCATCAACGCCGAGGGGCGTCTGCAGAGCTTCTTCGGCGTGGTCAAGCCCGTGGGCGAGACGCGTCCGGCCTGGAAGGTGCTGCGCGTGCTCGGCAACCTGCTGGGGCTGGAGGGCTTCAACCAGGAAAGCGCCGAGGAAGTGCGTGCCGAGGCGGTGGGCGACGGCAGCGGCATCGCCGCCAAGCTGTCCAACCGCAGCAGCGCGCAACTGCCGGCCGCCACCGCGACCGCCACGCCGGGCCTGTTCGAGCGCATCGCCGACGTGCCCATCTACGGTGCCGACATGCTGGTGCGCCGTTCGGGTCCGCTGCAGCTGACCGCCGATGCCCGTCCGCCGGTGGTGGGTCTGCCCACCGCACTGTGGCAGGCACTGGGCCTGGCCGAGGGCCAGCGCGTGCGCGTGACCCAGGGCAGCGCCAGCGCCGAGCTGCCGGCCCGCGAGGACGCCACGCTGGCTGCCAACGCCGTGCGCGTGAGCGCGGCGCACCCGGATACCGCCACGCTGGGCGCCATGTTCGGCGCCATCACGGTGCAGAAGCTCTGAGGACGGCCAAGCGATGATTGATTCCCTCTACCAACTCGGCAGTACTAACCTGCCTCCCACGCTGTGGGCGGTGCTGTGGTCGCTGATCAAGATCGTGGCGGTGGTCGCACCGCTGATGGGCTGCGTCGCCTATCTGACGCTGTGGGAGCGCAAGGCCATCGGCTGGTCGCAGATCCGTCCGGGTCCGAACCGCGTGGGTCCCTTCGGCCTGCTCACCCCGATCGCCGACGCGGTCAAGCTGATGTTCAAGGAGATCATCCGCCCGACCGCCGCCAACAAGGGCCTGTTCTTCCTGGGCCCGATCATGACCATCATGCCCGCGCTGGCCGCGTGGGCCGTGGTGCCCTTCGGCCCCGAGGTGGCGCTGGCCAACGTCAACGCCGGCCTGCTGTTCCTGATGGCCATCACCTCGCTGGAGGTGTACGGCGTGATCATCGCCGGCTGGGCCTCGAACTCGAAGTACGCCTTCCTGGGCGCGCTGCGCGCCTCGGCCCAGATGGTGAGCTACGAGATCGCCATGGGCTTCTGCTTCGTGGTGGTGCTGATGGCCGCCGGCAGCCTGAACATGACGGACATCGTGATGTCCCAGGACCGCGGCCGCTTCGCCGACATGGGGCTGAACTTCCTGTCCTGGAACTGGCTCCCGCTGCTGCCGATCTTCGTCGTCTACTTCATCTCCGGCCTGGCCGAGACCAACCGCCACCCCTTCGACGTGGTGGAAGGCGAGTCGGAGATCGTCGCCGGCCACATGATCGAGTACTCGGGCATGAGCTTCGCCATGTTCTTCCTGGCGGAGTACGCCAACATGATCCTGGTCTCGACGCTGGCCGTGATCCTGTTCCTCGGCGGCTGGCTGCCCCCGATCGACAGCGCCATCTTCAACTGGATCCCGGGCTGGATCTGGCTGGCCGCCAAGGTCTTCGTCGTGGTGACGATGTTCCTGTGGGTGCGTGCCACGTTCCCCCGCTTCCGCTACGACCAGATCATGCGCCTGGGCTGGAAGATCTTCATTCCGGTCACGCTGGTGTGGCTGCTCGTGGTGGGTCTGTGGATCCAGTCGCCCTGGAACATCTGGAATTGAAGCCATGTCTGCCCTGAAGGATTTCTTTTCGAGTTTCCTGCTGCTGGAGCTGTTCAAGGGCATGGCCCTGACCGGGCGGCACTTCCTCTCCAAGACCATCACGGTCCAGTTCCCCGAGGAAAAGACGCCCCTGTCTCCGCGCTTCCGCGGCCTGCATGCGCTGCGCCGCTATGAGAACGGCGAGGAGCGCTGCATCGCCTGCAAGCTGTGCGAGGCGGTGTGCCCGGCCATGGCCATCACGATCGAGTCGGACGTGCGCGAGGACGGCAGCCGCCGCACCACGCGCTACGACATCGACCTGACCAAGTGCATCTTCTGCGGCTTCTGCGAGGAAAGCTGCCCGGTGGATTCCATCGTCGAGACGCACATCCTCGAGTACCACGGCGAGAAGCGCGGCGACCTGTACTACACCAAGGACATGCTGCTGGCGGTCGGCGACCGCTACGAGCGCGAGATCGCAGCCAACAAGGAGGCCGACGCCCGCTACCGCTGACGGCCCAAGGCGTGCCGCCGGCACGCCAGCGCAAGCCGCATGCGTGAGGGTGGTGCGCGTGCCCGCGTGTCTCAAGCGTCCAACGACATGACCACGACCGCTCTGTTCTACCTCTTCGCCACGGTGCTGCTGCTGGCGTCCTTTGCCGTCATCACGGCGCGCAGCACGGTGCACTCCGCCCTGTACCTGGTGCTGGCCTTCTTCACCGCCTCGTGCGTGTGGATGCTGCTCAAGGCCGAGTTCCTCGCGATCACGCTGGTGCTCGTGTACGTGGGCGCCGTCATGGTGCTGTTCCTCTTCGTGGTGATGATGCTCGACATCAACACCGATGCCTTCCGCCAGAACTTCTGGAAGCACTTTCCCATCGCCGGCCTGGTGGGCGCGCTCATCGCGCTGGAGATGGCGCTGGTGCTGACCAGCGGCTTCAACGTGCCCGAGGCTGCGGCCGCGGATCCGAAGCTGGCCGAGATGGGCAACACCAAGCTGCTGGGCATCGAGATCTACACCCACTACCTGTACCCGCTGCAGATCGCGGCCGTGCTGCTGCTGGTGGCCATCGTGGCGGCCATCGCGCTGACGCTGCGCCGCCGCAAGGACTCGCGCTACCTCAATCCGTCGGAGCAGGTGCGCGTGAAGAAGAGCGACCGCCTGCGCATCGTGCAGATGCCGCCGGTGGTGCAGGCCAAGAACGCCGCGGAGGAGGGCAAGGCATGAATCTCGGATCCATCACGCTGGGGCACTACCTGTCGCTGGGCGCGATCCTGTTCGCGCTGTCGGTGATCGGCATCTTCCTCAACCGCCGCAACCTGATCGTGCTGCTGATGGCCATCGAGCTGATGCTGCTGGCGGTCAACCTCAACTTCGTCGCCTTCTCGCACTACCTGGGCGACATGGCGGGCCAAGTCTTTGTGTTCTTCATCCTGACCGTGGCGGCCGCCGAGTCGGCCATCGGCCTGGCGATCCTGGTGGTGCTGTTCCGCAACCGCGCCACGATCGCAGTGGAAGAGCTCGACACGCTCAAGGGTTGACGCGGGAAGGCCTACAACAAATGTCTGCAGAACTGTCCAAGAACCTGCTGCTGGCCGTGCCGCTGGCACCGCTGGCGGGCTCCATCGTGGCCGGCATGGCGGGGCGTGCCGTCGGCCGCCGCGGTGCCCATGTGATCACCATCCTCGGGGTGCTGATCTCCTTCATCATCTCGGCACTGGTGCTGCGCGACGTCATCGCCGGCGCGCGCTTCAACGAGACCATCTACGAGTGGATGGTGCTCGGCGACCTGAAGATGGAAGTCGGCTTCCTGGTCGATGGCCTCACCGCGATGATGATGTGCGTGGTGACCTTCGTGTCGCTGATGGTGCACATCTACACCATCGGCTACATGCACGAGGACCCGGGCTACCAGCGCTTCTTCTCGTACATCTCGCTGTTCACCTTCTCGATGCTCATGCTGGTCATGAGCAACAACTTCCTGCAGCTGTTCTTCGGCTGGGAAGCGGTGGGCCTGGTGAGCTACCTGCTGATCGGCTTCTGGTACACGCGGCCCACGGCGATCTTCGCCAACATGAAGGCGTTCCTGGTCAACCGCGTGGGCGACTTCGGCTTCATCCTGGGCATCGGCCTGCTGGCCGCCTACGCCGGCACGCTCAACTACGGCGAGACCTTCGCCAAGGCCGACGAGCTGGCCAAGCTGAGCTTCCCGGGCACCGACTGGATGCTGATCACGGTGGCCTGCATCTGCCTGTTCATCGGCGCCATGGGCAAGAGCGCGCAGTTCCCGCTGCACGTGTGGCTGCCCGACTCGATGGAAGGCCCCACGCCGATCTCCGCGCTGATCCACGCCGCCACCATGGTGACGGCCGGCATCTTCATGGTCACGCGCATGTCGCCGCTGTTCGAGCTGTCTGACACCGCGCTGAACTTCGTGCTGGTCATCGGCTCGATCACCGCGCTGTTCATGGGCTTCCTGGGCATCATCCAGAACGACATCAAGCGGGTCGTTGCGTACTCCACGCTGTCGCAGCTGGGCTACATGACGGTGGCGCTGGGCGTGTCGGCCTACTCGGTGGCGGTGTTCCACCTGATGACGCACGCGTTCTTCAAGGCGCTGCTGTTCCTGGGCGCGGGCTCGGTGATCATGGGCATGCACCATGACCAGGACATCCGCAACATGGGCGGCCTGCGCAAGTACATGCCCATCACCTGGATCACCTCGCTGCTGGGCTCGCTGGCGCTGATCGGCACGCCGCTGTTCTCGGGCTTCTACTCCAAGGACAGCATCATCGAGGCCGTGCACGCCAGCCACCTGCCGGGCGCGGGCTTCGCGAACTTCGCGGTGCTGGCCGGCGTGTTCGTGACGGCGTTCTACTCGTTCCGCATGTACTTCCTGGTCTTCCACGGCAAGGAGCGCTTCGGCCAGGCTCACCATGACCACCATGGCGACCACCACGACGAGGAGCCCTCGGACGACCACCACCACGGCCTGGCGCCGGGGCAGAAGCCGCACGAGTCGCCCTGGGTCGTGACGCTGCCGCTGCTGCTGCTGGCGATCCCGTCGGTGATCATCGGCTACCTGACCATCGAGCCGCTGCTGTACGGCGACTTCTTCAAGGACGCGATCTTCATCGACCTGGAGAAGCACCCGGCGATGGAAGAGCTGGCGCAAGAGTTCCACGGCGCGATGGGCATGGCCTCGCACGCGCTGACCTCGCTGCCCTTCCTGCTGGCCCTGGCCGGTGTGGTGACGTCCTACGTGTTCTACATGATCGCCCCCGCCATCCCCGCCGCCATCCGGCGCGTGGCGAGCCCGATCTACACGATCCTGGAAAACAAGTACTTCATGGACGCCTTCAACGAGCACGTGATCGCCGCCGGCGCGCGCCTGCTGGGCAAGGGCCTGTGGAAGGGCGGTGACCAGGGAATCATCGACGGCGCCGTCATCAACGGTTCGGCCAAGGCCGTCGGGGGTATCGCGGGCGTCGTGCGCCTGGTGCAGACCGGCTACCTCTACTGGTACGCGCTGGTCATGATCCTGGGCGTGTTCGGGCTGATGACGTGGCAGCTGTGGCCCCAGCTGACGAGCCTTTTTGGGCGCTGATAGGCAGGGCGGAGAATAACGATGGGATTGTTGAGTGTTGCCATCTGGCTGCCGGTCGTCGTAGGCGCCGTGCTGCTGGCATTGGGTCGGGATGAACAGGCGAACACGGTGCGCTGGCTGGCGCTGCTGGGTTCGATCGCGGGTTTCCTGGTCACGCTGCCGCTGATCACGGGCTTCGACAACACGACGGCCGCGATGCAGTTCGTTGAGCGCGCGCCCTGGATCGAGCGCTTCAATGTCTTCTACCACCTGGGCCTGGACGGCATCTCGCTGTGGTTCGTGC
>JAEYPG010000531.1 GCA_023410975.1 Pseudomonadota bacterium | reverse complement strand
ATGACGCCTGCGCAGGCGGATCGACTTCGGCGTGATCTCCACCAGCTCGTCGTCCTCGATGAACTCCACGCCGTACTCCAGCGTGCACTCGATCGGCGGCGTGATCTTGATCGCGTCTTCCTTGCCGCTGACGCGGAAGTTGGTCAGCTGCTTGGTGCGCGTGGCGTTCACGACCAGGTCGTTGTCGCGGTTGTGCACGCCCACGATCATGCCTTCGTACACCGGATCGCCGGCCTTGACGAACATGCGGCCGCGGTCGTCGAGCTTGCCCAGGGCGTAGGTGAAGATCTCGCCGTCGTCCATGGAGATCAGCACGCCGTTCTTGCGGCCGCCCACGTCGCCCTTGAAGGGCTCGTAGCCGTCGAACAGGCTGCTGATGAGGCCCGAGCCGCGGGTCAGGTTCAGGAACTCGTTGGAGAAGCCGATCAGGCCCCGGGCCGGGATGCGGTACTCCAGGCGCACGCGGCCACGGCCGTCCGGCTCCATGTTCACCAGCTCGCCCTTGCGCTCGCCCAGCGCCTGCATCACGCCGCCCTGGTGGCCTTCCTCGATGTCGGCCGTCACCAGCTCGATCGGCTCCATCTTCACGCCGTCGATCTCGCGGAACACCACGCGCGGCTTGGAGACGGCCAGCTCGTAGCCTTCGCGGCGCATGTTCTCCAGCAGGATGGTCAGGTGCAGCTCGCCGCGGCCGGCGACCTCGAAGATGCCGTCCTCGTCGGTTTCCTTCACGCGCAGCGCGACGTTGCTCTGCAGTTCCTTCTGCAGGCGGTCCCAGATCTGGCGGCTGGTGACGAACTTGCCTTCACGGCCGGCCAGCGGCGAGGTGTTGACGCAGAAGTTCATCGTCAGCGTCGGCTCGTCGATGCGCAGCATCGGCAGCGGCTGCGGGTTGGCCGGGTCGGTCACGGTCACGCCGATGCCCAGGTCCTCGATGCCGTTGATCAGCACGATGTCGCCCGGGCCGGCTTCCGTCACCTGGATGCGGTCCAGGCCCTGGAAGGTCAGCACCTGGTTGACGCGGCCCTTGAAGGACTTGCCGTCCGGGCCTTCCATCACCAGCACGTCCATGGCCGGCTTGATCACGCCGGCGTTGACGCGGCCCACGCCGATGCGGCCGACGAAGCTGTTGTAGTCCAGTGCCGAGATCTGCAGCTGCAGCGGCGCGTCGCGGTCGCCCTGGTGCGCCGGCACGTGCTTGAGCACGGTGTCGAACAGGGCCGACATGTCCGGGCCCCACTGCTCGCCCGGAGCGCCCTCTTCCAGCGAGGACCAGCCGTTGATGCCCGAGGCGTAGACCACGGGAAAGTCCAGCTGCTCGTCGGTGGCGCCGAGCTTGTCGAACAGGTCGAAGGCAGCGTTGATGACCTTGTCGCAGTTGGCGCCGGGCTTGTCGACCTTGTTGACGACCACGATGGGCTTGAGGCCCAGCGCCAGCGCCTTCTTGGTCACGAAGCGCGTCTGCGGCATCGGGCCTTCCTGCGCGTCGATCAGCAGCACCACGCCGTCCACCATGGACAGCGCGCGCTCCACCTCGCCGCCGAAGTCGGCGTGGCCCGGGGTGTCGACGATGTTGATGTGCGTGCCCTGCCAGCTCACGGCGCAGTTCTTGGCAAGGATGGTGATGCCGCGCTCGCGCTCGATCGCGTTGCTGTCCATCACGGTGTCAACGACCTTCTCGTGCTCGGCGAAGGTGCCGGACTGGCGCAGGAGCTGGTCGACCATCGTGGTCTTGCCATGGTCGACGTGCGCGATGATGGCGATGTTGCGAATCTGGGTGCTCATAAAAGAACGTCTTTCAGGGATTCAGGGCGGCCTCTTCGGCCTGCGGCGCCACGGCGCCTTGGGGAACTTGAAGCAGCGCCTGCACCTCGGGCGGGCTGAGCAGGCGCTGCGCGATGAGCTCGCCGGCGCGCACCTGGGCCGAGCCCAGGAAGGCGCGCTCCTCGGGTCCGTACACGCGCACCGCCGGCATGTCGGGGTGGTTGACGCGGCGGCGCAGCCCGGAGAGGAAACGGGCGGCCTCCTCGGCCGGCAGCCGGATCGCCGGCCAGTCCGCCACCAGCGCGTCCGGCGGCTGCAGCAGCGCCAGCCGCGCGGGCTCGTCCAGCGCCTGCAGCGCTTCCAGGCTGATGGCGCGCGACACCGTCAGCGCCCCGGTGCCGGTGCGGCGCAGCGCCGTGAGGTGCGCGCCGCAGCCCAGCAGCTCGCCCAGGTCTTGCGCCAGCGTGCGCACGTAGGTGCCCTTGCTGCAGCGCACGTCGATGACCAGGGCGTCACCTTGCCAGCTCAGGATGTCAAGCGCGTGAATCGTGATCTGCCGCGGCGCGCGCTCCACCTCGATGCCGGCGCGCGCGTACTCGTACAGCGCCTTGCCGTCCTTCTTGAGCGCGGAGTGCATCGGCGGCACCTGCTCGATCACGCCGGTCAGGCGCGCGCAGGCCTCCTCGATGGCGGCGCGGTTCACGGCCACCGGACGCTCGCTGACGATCTCGCCTTCGGCATCGCCGGTGGTCGTGACCTGGCCCAGCTTGAGCGTGGCGGTGTAGCGCTTGTCGGCCTCCAAACTGACCTGCGAGAACTTGGTGGCGGCACCGAAGCACAGCGGCAGCAGCCCGGTGGCCAGCGGGTCGAGCGTGCCGGTGTGGCCCGCCTTCTCGGCGCGCAGCAGCCACTTCACCTTCTGCAGCGCGTCGTTGCTGGACCAGCCCAGCGGCTTGTCCAGCAGCAGCACGCCGTGCAGCGCGCGGCGCACGCGGACGGGACGAGGGGTGCGCGCGGCGCCGCTCATCGGGTCAGTCCTCCTTGGCGCGCGTGGCGTTGGCCTGCGCGATCAAAGCGCCCAGCTCGGCCGCGCGCTCGGTGGTGCGGTCGAACTGGAAGTGCAGCGTGGGCACGGTGTGGATCTGCAGCCGCTTGAACAGGCTGTTGCGCAGGAAACCGGCGGCCTCGTTGAGGGCCAGCTGAGTCTCCTGCGGGTCGCCCACCAGCAGCGAGAAGAAGACCTTCGCGTGCGCGTAGTCGGGCGTGACCTCGACGGCATTGATCGTGACCATGCCCACGCGCGGGTCCTTGAGCTCGCGCACGAGCTCGGCCACGTCGCGCTGGATCTGGTCGGCGATACGGAAACTGCGATTGGGGATGCTTCTCTTGTGTCGCATGCGGAGCTCCTGAAATACAAACCCCGCCCTTCTGGGGCGGGGCTGCGTCAGAAAGGGACGGCAGGCCGGATTACAGCGTGCGCGCCACCTCTTTGATCTCGAACACTTCGATCTGGTCGCCTTCGGCGATGTCGTTGTAGTTCTTGAGCTTGATGCCGCACTCGAAGCCTTCCTTGACCTCGCGCACGTCGTCCTTCAGGCGGCGCACCGACTCGATCTCGCCGGTGTAGATGACCACGTTGTCGCGCAGCAGGCGGAAGCGCGCGTTGCGGCGCACCAGGCCCGAGGTGACCATGCAGCCCGCCACGGTGCCGATCTTGGAAGCGACGAACACGGTGCGGATCTCCGCCGTGCCCAGGGCTTCTTCCTTCTGCTCCGGTGCCAGCATCCCCGACATCGCCGCACGGATCTCGTCGACGGCGTCGTAGATGATGTTGTAGTAGCGCAGGTCCACGCCGTTGTTCTCGGCGAGCTTGCGCGCACCGGCGTCGGCCCGGACGTTGAAGCCCACGATCACCGCCTTGGAGGCGATGGCCAGGTTGACGTCGCTCTCGCTGATGCCGCCCACGGCCGCGTGCACGATCTGCACCTTGACCTCGTCGGTCGAGAGCTTGAGCAGCGAGGAGGCCAGCGCCTCCTGCGAGCCCTGCACGTCGGCCTTGATGATCAGCGGCAGCGTCTGCACGTCGCCGGCGCCCATCTGGTCGAACATGTTCTCCAGCTTGGCGGCCTGCTGCTTGGCCAGCTTGACGTCGCGGTACTTGCCCTGGCGGAAGGTGGCGATTTCACGGGCACGGCGCTCGTCGGCCAGCACCATGAACTCGTCGCCGGCCTGCGGCACCTCGGTCAGGCCCTGGATCTCCACGGGGATCGACGGACCGGCGGCCTCGGTGGCCTTGCCGTCCTCGTCCAGCATGGCGCGCACGCGGCCATAGCTGGAGCCGGCCAGCACCACGTCGCCCTTCTTCAGGGTGCCGCTCTGCACCAGCACCGTGGCCACCGGGCCGCGGCCCTTGTCCAGGCGCGCTTCGATCACCAGGCCCTTGGCCAGCGTGTCTTCCGCCGCCTTGAGCTCCAGCACCTCGGCCTGCAGCAACACCTGCTCCAGCAGGTCGTCGATGCCCTGGCCGGTACGGGCGGACACGGACACGAAGGGCGAGTCGCCGCCGAACTCTTCCGGCACGACCTGCTCCGCGACCAGTTCGCTGCGCACGCGCTCCAGGTTGGAGTCGGGCTTGTCGATCTTGTTAATCGCCACCACCAGCGGCACGCCGGCCGCCTTGGCGTGGTGGATGGCTTCCTTGGTCTGGGGCATCACGCCGTCGTCGGCCGCCACCACCAGGATGACGATGTCGGTCGCCTTGGCGCCGCGGGCACGCATGGCCGTGAAGGCCTCGTGGCCCGGGGTGTCCAGGAAGGTGATGACGCCACGCGGCGTTTCGACGTGGTAGGCGCCGATGTGCTGCGTGATGCCGCCAGCCTCGCCCGCCGCCACGCGGGAGCGGCGGATGTAGTCCAGCAGCGAGGTCTTGCCGTGGTCCACGTGGCCCATGACCGTGACCACCGGGGCGCGCGGCTTCTGCTCCGCGGAGCTGGTGGCGGCATCCTCTTCCAGGAAGGCTTCCGGATCGTCCAGCTTGGCCGCGAAGGCCTTGTGGCCCATTTCCTCGACCACGATCATCGCGGTCTCCTGGTCCAGCTGCTGGTTGATGGTGACCATCTGGCCCAGCTTCATCAGCTGCTTGATGACCTCGGAGGCCTTGACGCTCATCTTGTGCGCCAGGTCCGCGACGCTGATGGTCTCGGGCACGTGCACTTCCTGCACTTGCGGCTCGGTCGGCGCCACGAAGTTGGAGCCACCGCGCTCGTCGCGGTCGCCGCCACGGCGGCCGCCACGCGGCGAACGCCAGCCCGCGCGGGCAGCGCCGGCACCGGCGTCGGTG
>JAEYPG010000541.1 GCA_023410975.1 Pseudomonadota bacterium | reverse complement strand
GCGCCGCATTGCACAGCGCCGTGAGCATCTGCCGCAGCAGCCGTGCGGGCAGCAGGTCGGACGGTGCGGCGGTGCCCACCAGGGCATCGCCATCGGCCAGGCGGGTCGTCAGCTCGCACCGCGGGATGCGCAGCACGGCCTGCTGGTAGTCCGCGTCGAAAGCCAGCTCATAGGGCCGGCGCGTGTCGTAGATCGCGAACTCGCCCGGTGCGAGCCATGCCTCGCGGCCCGCCTGGCGCACCGCGCCGCGGCC
Organism: Pseudomonadota bacterium; assembly: GCA_023410975.1. GTDB lineage: Bacteria > Pseudomonadota > Gammaproteobacteria > Burkholderiales > Burkholderiaceae_C > Azohydromonas. The sequence goes on along the minus strand of JAEYPG010000541.1, from coordinate 11,360 downwards.
TTCGAGCTGCAGGCCGAGAAGGAAAAATTCCTCGGTGCCGCGCGCTGCCTGGCGCTGCGAGCGGGTGACGCGCTTGCGGCCGTGCCCTTCGGAGCGAAACCGCGTCAGCGACAGGGCGCCGAGGTCGCGGTTGAGCATGGCGGCGTCGAAGCCTTCGGGCTGCCCGATCTCGAAGCCGGATTCGACGAAGCGGTCGGAGACCGCTTGTGTCCATCCGCCCACCCGCTGTTGCGGTGGCAGGGTCCGAGTGGCGAAGCCGCGGTCGTAGCCCATGTCGCGCTCCTTGGCTGGAGGCGGCCATTGTGCGGCCCGGCGTCCGCTGCGTCGAAGGCTCATATGGATTCCAGTTGATCGCTGGATTACCCATTACCCGTTCGCCCTGAGCCCGTCGAAGGGCTGGCGCTCGGATGCGCCGCAAGGGCTTCGACAAGCTCAGCCCGAACGGGGCTTATGAGTCCACGAACTTCGTGGGCTTCCTGTCAGGCCGTCACGGGCTCCGCCTTCACCCTGAACACCGCCATCGCCTGCACCAGCTGCTGCGCCTGCTGCCGCAGGCTTGCCGCGGCGGCGGCGCTCTCTTCCACCAGGGCGGCGTTCTGCTGCGTCGCCTGGTCCATCTGCGCCACCGCCTCGCCCACCTGGGACACGCCCGCGCTCTGCTCGCGGCTGGCGGTGTTGATCTCCCCCACGATGTCCGTGACGCGGCCGATCGACGCCACCACTTCGCGCATCGTCGCGCCGGCCTGGGCGACCAGGAGCGAGCCTTGGCCCACCCGCTCCAGGCTCGCGCCGATGAGCGCCTTGATCTCCTTGGCCGCCTCCGCGCTGCGTTGCGCCAGCGTCCGCACCTCGCCGGCGACGACGGCGAAGCCCCGGCCCTGCTCGCCCGCCCTGGCCGCTTCCACGGCCGCATTGAGTGCCAGGATGTTGGTCTGGAAGGCGATGGCGTCGATGGTGCCGATGATGTCCGCGATGCGGCTGGCGCTGTCGCTGATGCCCTGCATCGTGGCCACGACCTGCGCCATCGTGTCCCCGCCCTGCCGGGCCACCGTGGAGGCCGTCTGCGCCAGCCCGTTGGCCTGGTGCGCGTGGTCCGCGTTGAGCCGCGCCGCGGAGCCCAACTGCTCCATGGACGCCGCGGTCTGCTCCAGCGCGCTGGCCTGGGACTCGGTGCGGCCCGAAAGCTCGCCGTTGCCCTGGGCGATCTGCGCGCTGGCCGTCGCCACGCTCTGGGCACTGCCGCGCACGCCCTGCACGATGGACACCAGGCGCTCCCGCATGTGCCCCAGCGCGTGCAGCAGCTGCGCCGTCTCGTCCCGTCCCTGGGCCTGGGTCTGCACCGTGAGATCGCCGTCGGCGATGCGCTCCGCCACGGCGATGGCCTGGGCCAGGGGACGCGTGATCTGCCGCGTCATCCACGCCGCCAGTGCCGAGGCGACGGCCACCAGCGCCACCAGCACCCCGATGACGCCGCTGCGCGAGCTCTCGTACGTGCCCAGCGCCTCGGCCCGGGCGGCGTCGGCCGCCCGGCTGTTGATCGCCGTGAGTTGCGCCAGCGCGTCACGGATCTGGTTGAAGGTCTTGAACGAGTCGCCGCCCAGGAGCCGGTTCAGCTCGGCCTTGCCCTCCAGCCCGGCGCGCGAGAGGGTAAGCATGCGTTCGCTGATGGGCCAGTAGCGCGCCACGGCCTGCTTGAATTCGTCCAGCGCCTGGCGCTCCTCGGCGGAGCGGGCCAGGGGCTCATAGGCCTGCAGCTGCTGCGCCAGGCGCTGCCGCTGGCCGGCAATGAACTGCTCCTGCCGCGCCTTGCCGGTCTCGTCCTCGGCGAGGTAGTGGACCAGCTCCGAGCGGCGGATCTCGTTCATGGTGAGATTGATCTCGTCCGCGACCTTGATGCTGGGCAGCCGGTACGACGCAATCTCGTGGGTGCTGGCGTGAACCCGGCTGAGCTGCAGCAGCGAGAAGCCGCCCAGCGCCACGGCCAGGGCCACGATGCACAGGAACGCCGCGCCCAGCTGGGTGCGCAGCTTCAGGTTCGACAGTCGAAGCATGGTCCGAAGCGCTCAGGTGGGCTGCCCGTGGAAGGCCTTGTTGGCGATCTTCCAGCCCTCGGCCGTCTTCAGCAGCACGAAGTAGTCGCTGAAGGTGGTGGCGCCGTGCACCAGCGTGACCTTCGCGCAGGCGGCGCTGCCCTGGACGTCGATCCAGTCGATGCTGCGGCGGCGCGTGGCCTCGTCGTCGGCCGGCATGCCCTTGAAGCGCTCGCAGTACACGGCCAGCGGCCAGGAAGTGAACACGCCTTCGCGCATGGTTTCGATGTGTGCCGTGGGCAGGAAGGCCGCGCGCATGTGCGCGGCGTCGTCCCGCGCATGGCCCAGGAAGTACTGCTCGATCGGCGCGCACGCCGCGGCCTGCTCGGGGCTCAGGCCCGAGAGGTCGAGCGCCTGGTGGTTCTGGAAGAAGATGCCCAGCGGAGTGGGTGCTGCAACGTGATGGGTCATGGAGCGCCTTCATGCGAGCCATGCGCCTCACCACAGCGGGCTCTGTGAGGTGCGGTTGTCGCGACCAGAGCCCAGCTTTCTCACGCTGGCACGGGCGCCGCGGCGACGGACAAGCCGATACCGGCGCGGTGACGCCGTGTATCGAATGCCGAATTGTATACACCATTGCGTGCGATCAAGACGCAACGCCGCGCCTTGTGCGAGCAGCGCCACGCCTGGCGCAGGGCAAAAGCGGCACCCCTGGCGGCGGCACCGCCCTGGACGTGCGGCCATGGGAATGCCGGCGAACGGGTTGGCCAGCACAGGCACTGCTCGACCGGCCAACGGAGCCGGGCCCCCGCCCCGATGCCGTGTGCCCGGCAGAAAGTTGACAGGCCCAGCACAAACCGCTGGGTCATAAACAAAACGCATGGGTTAAGCCCATACCGGTATTGGTCAGGGTTCGGGTGGGCTGGAATTCTCTTGCGCTGTCAGGCCAGCGGCCGGACACACGAAAGCGATGCAAGGCAGGGCACGCCTCCAGCGGAGACCGCCCGGCGCCCGATCGGTCTTTCGAGACTGCACCACTACTGATTTATCGGAGACAAGATGAGATCACCCGTCCAAGGCAAGCGTAGGCGCCCGGCTCTCGAACGGCAGTCAGCCGCGGCTTTGTGTGCCGTCGCGGGCGTGCTGCTGGCTGGCTGCGGCGGTGACGATGGCGACACGAGCAGCAGCGACAGCTTTGCGACGCCCTTGGTGGTCGCCAATGCGGCGAGTGCCTGCGCGGCGCTCAACGGCAAGGCCATTGACGCTTCGTTGCTCGGTGAACCATCCAGCGGCGCGGTGGTGACGTCGGCGACGTACAAGCCGGCGGTGGCCGACGCGCCCAATGCCACGAACACGGCCATCGTCCCGGGAACCCCCGACTACTGCCAGGCGCTGGTGGACATCAAGCCGGTGGACCCCGCTGCGCCCGTCATCAAGGCGCAGGTGAACCTGCCGGCGTCGTGGACCGGCAAGAGCCTGCAGATGGGCGGCGGCGGACTCAACGGCACCCTGGTCACCGGCCTGACCGGAGCGCGCGCCGACGGGCCGGAGACGCCGCTGCCGCTGACGCGCGGCTTCATGACCCTGGGAACCGACTCCGGCCACCAGGTCACGCCCGGCGTCGACACGGCCACCTTTGCCTTGAACAACGAGGCTCTCGCCAACTACGCGTATGCCGCGTACAAGAAGACGCACGACGTCGGCGTGCAGCTGAGCCTCGCCTACTACGGACACAAGCCTCAGAAAGCCTATTACATCGGCGGCTCCGAAGGCGGGCGCGAGGGCATGCTCATGGCCCAGAAGTACCCGGCGGACTTCGACGGCATCGTGGCGATCGACCCCGTCATCCGCCTGATCGGCCTGTGGCAGTTCCAGCTCTCCATGGGACAGGTACAGAGCACGCCCGGAAGCTGGCTCGGCGGCAAGGTGCAGCTGATCCATGACACGGTGCGCTCCGCCTGCGATGGCCTCGATGGGATCGAGGACCAGGTGGTTAGCAACTACAAGGCCTGCAAGCCGCTGGCTGATGCCGCCATTGTCGCCAGGCGTTGCCCCTCGGGTGCCGACGAAGGCCCGACCTGCTTCTCGGATGCGCAGATCTCCGCCTTGCGGTGGATCTACACGGGCCAGCTCTACCCCTTCGCGCTGGCCAACGGGCTGACCTCGTACCCCGGCTACATCTACGGCAGCGAGGGCGTGCCCAGCGCGCTCGACACGTGGGTGGTCGGCACGACGGCGCCGACGGCGGACCCCAACGCCGCGGGCGTGGGCCGCAGCTACACCATCGGCGGCCAGCTCGTCAGGTACTTCGTCACCAAGGACGCCAGCTTCAATCCGCTGACGTTCAATGCGGCGGCCTACCAGGCGCGGATTCAGGAGCTGTCCAGCATGCTGGACATGACGAACCCTGACCTGAGCGCGTTCTACGCGCGCGGCGGCAAGCTCATCCTGCGCGAGAACCTCTCTGACAAGGGCAACAGCCCGCAGACCGGATTCGACTACCACGACGCCGTGGTGGCGAAGATGGGCAGGGACAAGGTGGACGAGTTCTTCGTGGCCTACGGCGCCACCGGCCTGCCCCACACGTCCCTCGGCCTGAATGCCGGCACGCCCAATGCGCCCGGCTACGGCACGCCGGGGCACATCGATTTCCTGTCCCTCATCGACGACTGGGTGGTCAAGGGCGCCAAGCCGGCCGAGTCGCTGGTTCTCACGAACCGCACGCCGTTGCCGCCTTACGACATCGTTGCGTCCAAGCCGATGTGCCGTTATGGCAGCTACCCGAAGTACGTGGGCACCACGCCGGCCGGCGGCAACCTCGCGAGCAACTACGTCTGCACGCCGATGTGACGCCGTGGGCGTGGGAAGCAAACCCCGTTCGCCTTGAGCCTGTCGAAAGGCAAGCGCCGGGTTGCCGGCGCAGGGGCTTCGACAAGCTCAGCCCGAACGGGGTTTATTCCAGTGCCGATGAAGCGTCGGATGAGAGCGCCAGATCGAAGCTGAAGGCCGCGCCCCGCGGCGCGACGGGCGCCATCGACAGCCGGCTGCCGTGCGCGTCCAGGATGCTGCGGCAGATGGACAGGCCCATGCCCATGCCGTGCGGCTTGGTCGTGACGAAGGGGTCGAGCAGCCGCCGCGCGTCGCCGGGCGGCAGCCCGATGCCGGTGTCCGACACCGTGATCCTCACCTTGCCGCCATGGCCGCTCTCCAGGCTCACCGTGAGCCGGCGCGCCTCGGCCGCGGCGCCGTCCATGGCGTCGATGGCGTTGGTGACCAGGTTGTGCAGCACCTGCCGGATCTGCACGCGGTCGGCGTGCACGGTGGTCGCGTGCGGACCCACGCCTTCGAGGCGCAGCCTGATGCGCCCGCGCTGCATGGCGTCGCGCGACAGCGCCACGACTTCGCGCACCACCTCGCACAGGTCGAAGCTGGAGAACGAGGGGCCGGCCCGGCGCGACAGGGCCTGCAGGCTGCGGATCACGTCGGCGGCGCGGCTGCCGTCCGACTGGATGCGGCCCAGGATGTCGCGTGTCTCGCCAAGGTCGGGCGGGTCGCGCCGCAGCCAGTTCAGGCCGGCGCCGGCACTGGTGACGATGGCCGCCAGCGGCTGGTTGATCTCGTGGGCGATGGCCGCGGCCAGCTCGCTCATGCGGGTGAGCTGCGCGACGCGCGCCACCTCGGCCTCCGCCGCGCGCAGGGCCCGCTCGATGCCGCGGCGCTCGCTCAGGTCGCGGAAGACCAGCACGGCGCCGGTGAGCCGCCCGCTCTCGTCGAGGATCGGCGAGCTGCTTTCCTCGATCGGGCATTCGCGGCCCTGCCGGTCCCGCAGCAGCGCCTGCCGCGTCTGGTTGCCGGCCCCCGGCTCGCGCAGCAGCCGCCACGCGCTGCCTTCGACGGGCTCGCCGGTGTCCTCGTCAACGAGGTGGAACAGCGCGTCCAGCGCGGCGCCAGTGGCCTCGGTGCGCGTCCAGCCCGTCAGCGCCTCGGCCCGCGGGTTCATGAAGCTGACACACAGCGCCGCATCGACGGCGATCACCGCGTCGCCGATGCTGGCCAGCATGGCCGCGTAGCGGCGCTCGCTGTCGCGCAGGCGCTGCTCGGCGGCATGCTTGTACAGCGCCATCTCCACCGTGGTGCGCAGCTGCGTGTCCTCGAAGGGCTTGAGCAGGTAGCCGAATGGCTCGGTCAGGCTGGCACGGCGGATGGTCTCGTCGTCCGCGTAGGCGGTGAGGAAGATGACCGGGATCTCGCACAGCGCGCGGATGCGCTGCGCCGCCTCGATGCCGTCCACCCGTCCGCCCAGGCGGATGTCCATCAGCACCAGCTCGGCCCGCGCCTGAGCGGCCAGCGCCGCGGCCTGCTCGCCGTCCGCCGTGTTCGCGACCACCGCATGGCCCATGCGCTCCAGCTGCTGCCGGATGTCGCGGGCCACGACCCGGTCGTCCTCGACGATCATGATGTTGGCGCGCTTCATGCCCGGGCCGCTTCGTCGTTGAAGGTGAAGGTGATGCGAAAGCGCGCGCCCGCGCCGCCCTCGACGCTGAGGTGGCCGTGGAGCTGCTGCGTCAGGTCGCCCACCAGTTGCAGCCCCAGCGTCTGCGCCTGCTCCACGTCGAAGGCGGCCGGCAGGCCCACGCCGTCGTCGGCCACGCTGAGCTCGCATTCGCCGCCGGCGTAGGCGCGCAATTCAACCGTGATCGTGCCGCCGCGCCCGTCCGGGAAGCCGTACTTCAGCGCATTGGACACCAGCTCGTTGACGATCAGCCCGCAGCACACCGCGCGGTCCAGGTCCAGCAGCACGTCGTCCACCGCCACCACCGTGGCGATCCTGCGCGCGTCGATGCCGTAGGCGCGCACGAGCTGCCCGCACAGGTTGCGCAGGTGGCCCGGCATGGGAATGCGCGCGAAATTGCCGGCCCGGTACAGGTTCTCGTGCACCAGCGCCATGGAGCGCACGCGGTTGCGGCTCTCCAGGAACAGCTCGGCCACCGCGGGATCGTCGAGCTGGCCAGCCTGCAGGCTCAGCAGGCTGCTGATGAGCTGCAGGTTGTTCTTGACGCGATGGTGCACCTCCTTGAGCAGCGACTCCTTTTCTTCCAGCGCGGCGTTCTCCAGCGACAAGGCGGCGGTGGAGGCGAGCAGGTTCAGCACCGCCACGCGCGAGGGCGTGAACACGTGCGCGGCCTGCCGGTTCTCCAGGTACAGGATCGCCACCAGCTCGCCGCGCTTGACCAGCGGCAGGCACAGCAGCGAGCGGCAGTGCCCGGCGGCGATGTAGGGGTCCAGCGCGAAGTGCTCGGAGCGACGGGCGTCGTCCAGCAGCACCGTGGCGCGCGTGCGCATGGCGTAGTGCAGCACCGCCATCGGCAAGTGCTCCGGGCCGACCGCAACCGGGCGCACCCTGACCTCGAAGTCCGCGCCGCGCGTGACGGCCTCGGCCTCGATGCGCAGCCGCTCGCCCCGCGGCAGGACGAGCAGGATGCGGTCCGCGCCGGCGTGCTCCAGCGCGATGGCCATGAGCGCGCGCATGAGCTGCTCCAGCCCGACCTCGCCGCTCAGCGCCCGCGAGGCCTTCAGTACCGCCGCCAGCTCCGTGACTTCGGCGGCGGGCCGGGCGCTCTCCGCCGGGCGCGTCGCTTCGGCGTGCGGGCGCGCCAGCGTGGGGTACAGGCTTTCGAGCTGCCGCACCTTGGCTTCGGCACCCAGGCGGGCATAGGCCTCGCGCGACTGCGCCAGCATCGGCATCGCCACCGACTCCAGCCCCAGCCCCAGGTAGCCGCGCGCGGCCACTTCCAGCGTCACTGCCAGGTTCTGCGGCGCGTTGCCGTCGCGCACGCAGCGCAGCGCGCGCTCGTAAGCCTGCAGCGCCTGCACCGTGCGGCCTTCGACGCGGGCCATCTCGCCCTCCACCAGCTCGACGCGGAACTGGAAGGTTTCCGGGCAATGGGCCGCCCACACGCGCAGCTGCGCCAGGTGCACGGCCAGCGCTTGCAGCAGCTCGGCCCGCCGCGCCGGTGATGCCCCGTCGCAGGCGGCGGCGCGGGCCAGCGCGCTGACGAGGTGGTACTGCACCAGCTCGAAATGGCCGAACGAGGTCCACAGCAGGCCCTCGGCGCGCTCCGCCGCGTCCACCGCCTCGCCGTAACGCCCGGCGAAGTAGCGCGCCTGGGCCTTGCGGATCCAGTACCAGCAGGTGGCGATGTCGAGGTTGCGGTTGGGCACCAGGCGGGCCTCGAACTCGGCCTCGCTGAACAGCGCGTCGTCGAAGCTGCCGAACACTGGCGTCTCGCCGCGCAGCGTGGCCAGGAGCTGCAGCTGCACGGTGATGATGTCCGCCACCAGCCCGAACTTGACGCCGCTGACGTAGCGCAGGCGCTCGCGCGCCTCGCGCTGCACATGGGCCAGGTGCTCGCCGGAGGACAGCAGCGTGGTGACGAGCGTGCAGGAGCTGAAGCCGGCGTAGGTGACGTCGCCGCTCTCGCGCGCCACGTCGAAGGCGCGGCGCAGCAGCGGGATGCCCTCACGCACGGGACGGGCCCAGGGCATCACGTGGTACGCGAAGCACATGTACACCCGCGCCCGGTAGCGCGTGAGCTGGCCGCGCTCGACCAGCTCGTGGCCGAGCTTGCCGAAGGCAAAGGCGGCGGGGTAATCGCCGAAGCACGGGCCGACCACCATGCCGAGATAGGCGTAGGCCAGCGCGGAGGCGTCGCCGTTGCCGTAGGCGTGGCTGAGGTTGGCCATGCGGCACAGCAGGAAGCACACGAGCTTCTGGTCGCTGAAGAAAGCAGGCGGCAGCGCCGCGGCCATCACGTCCAGCACGGCGCGCTGGCGCGGGTTGTCCAGCAGCGGCAGCTCCAGCAGCGTGCCGATCTGCTCGGGCGAGCCCAGGCGCTGCATCAGCCGCTCGTACTCCACCCGCGCTTCCTCCTCGGACGGATGCGGCGCGACGTGGATGCCTACCGTGTGCAGGAAGGCCACGCAGGTCTGGACCGCGAGGTCGCTGCGGTCCATCGCGGTGTAGAGCGTCACCTGCAGCCAGGCCACGCTGCCCAGGTCCACCACGCCCCGCGCACGCTCCCTCAGCGCCTGCAGCCGGCCCTCGGCGGGCTCCAGCTGGCCGAGCATCAGCTCGCACTCGGCCTGCGCCAGGGCGATGGCGAAGGCCAGCGCATAGCCGTGGGTCCAGCGCGCCGGCGACAACAGCGCGTCGGCGTCGCCGAGGTAGCGCAGCGCGGCGCTGTAGGCCGTGTCGGCGCGCGCCCGCCGTGCGGCTTCGAGGAAGAGCTGCGCGGCGCGCTGGCGCTCCCCGTCCTCGGCGATCAGCGGCAGGCCGTGGGAAAGCTGGCTCGCCACCTCGAACAGGTGCGGACGCAACTGCTCCGCGTCCAGCGCGTCGCACAGCCGCCAGGCAATGTCCAGGTGCCGCCGCGGCCGCTGCGGCGGTGGGATCAGCGCGTAGGCTGCTTCCTGGATACGGTCGTGGCGGAAGCGGCATCCGCCGGACGTGAGCTCGACCAGCCCGGCCCGCTCGGCCACCGCCAAATGCAACGCGAGCGCCTGCCCGTCCAGCCCGGAGGCCGGGCCCAGGGCGCCGGTACGCACGCTGGAGCCGAAGCAGCTCAGCGCTTCGAGCAGGCTGCGCACCATCTCGGGCAGGCGCTGCAGCTTGTCGGTCACCAGCCCGGCCACGTCCTGCGCAGAGCCGTGTGCCTGGATGCGCGCGAGGTCCCAGCGCCAGCGCCGGCTGCGCTCGTCCTCGCGCAGCAGGTCCTGCTCGGCCAGGGCGCACAGCAGCTGCAGCGTGAAGAACGGGTTGCCCCGCGTGCGCGCATGCACCAGCGCGGCCAGCGGCGCGGCCTGGTCGCGGGGCACTTGCAGGCTGTCGGCCACGAGCTGCGCGACCTCGCTCGCGCCCAGGCCGTCGAGCCCGATCGAGGTGACGGGAACGCCTGCGGCCCGCAGCGCCGCGAGCGTGGTGCGCCAGGGGTGGTCCGCGTCCACCTCGTTGCTGCGGCAGGCGCCGACGACCAGCAGGCGGCGCGTGTCCTCGTGCGTCAGCACGTGCAGCAGCAGCTGCAGCGTGCCGGCATCGGCCCATTGCAGGTCGTCGATGAACAGCACCAGCGGCCGGTGCTCCGACGCGAAGGCCGCCAGCAGGCTGCGCACGGCCAGCTGGAAACGCACGGCCGCCTCCGCCGGCGGCATCTCGCCCGGCGGCGGCAACGGGCCCAGCAGCAGCTCCAGCTCGGCCGCCACGTTCAGCAGCAGGGGCGCCTGCCCGTCCAGGGCCCCGCGCAGCTGCACCTGCCAGCGATGCAGCGTGGCCTCGTCGCTGCCCAGCACGCCGCCGAGCAGCTCGCCGAAGGCCTGGGCCATCGGCGCATAGGGGATGTCGCGCTTGTGCTGCTCGAACTTGCCCGCCGCGAAGTGGCCCTGGCGCGATTCGACGTGGCGCCGCAGCTCGTTGACGACCGAGGATTTACCGACGCCCGAGGCGCCGGTGACCAGCACCAGCTCGCAGCCGCCGTGCGAGGCCGCGCGCGTGTAGGCATCCACCAGCGCCCGCACCTGCACCGCGCGGCCGTAGAGCTGGCTGGGCGCCAGCAGGCGTTCTGCCGCGCCGTGCTGATTCAGCGCGAAGCGTTGAATGGCACCGCTGGCCGCCCAGTCGCGGGCGCAGCGGCGCAGATCGGCCACCAGCCCCGTGGCCGACTGGTAACGGTCTTCGGGGGCCTTCGCCAGCAGCTTGTGGACGATGTGGGCGAGCTGCCCGGGCATGGCGCGCGGGCGCCCGGTGGACGCACCCGACAGTGCAGGCCGCTGGCCGGTCAGCATCTCGTGCAGCACCACGCCCAGCGCGTAGAGGTCGCCGCGCACGTCCGCGGCGCGGCCGGTGCCCTCCGCCTGCTCGGGCGCGAGATAAGCCAGGTCCGCCTCCCGCTGCACGGCGGCTGCGGGCTCCTGCGCCTCCCGGCCGGCGCGCACGGCCTGCCCGAAGCCGGTCAGCCAGGTGCCGCGCCCCTCCGCCACGAGGATGCTGGAGGGCCGCAGGTCCCGGTGCACGAGGCCGGCGGCGTGCAGCTGCTCCAGCGCCACGGCGATGTCCAGCGCCAGCTGCAGGGCGCGGCCGGTGTCCATCGCGTCGCCCAGCAGCGAGGGCAGCATGACGCCGCCCGGGTCGCGCATCAGCAGCACGGTGGCGGGGCCCTGCTGGCACAGGCGCAGCGGGCGGGCCACGCAGGGCAGGTCGAGCGCAGGCTGCAAGGCCAGCTCGTGGCGCATGCGGCGCAGCAGCGCCGGCGCCAGCGCCGGGCTGGCGCCCATGAG
>JAEYPG010000511.1 GCA_023410975.1 Pseudomonadota bacterium | reverse complement strand
AGCATGGCCTGGGTTGCCTGGGTCATGATTTGCGTACGCAACAGGTTGGCGCTCTCTGCCGCGTAGTCGGCATCCATGATGCGGCTTCTGGCGGTGCTCTGGTCTTCCACGGCAACCTGCAGGGTCGAAACGATCGCCTCGAAGCGCGACTGCGCAGCACCCATCTCCGAGCGCTGGCTGCTGATGCTTTCGATGGCCTTGTCGATGTTTTCGAGCGTGACGCTGTACCCGGGCGTCGCGGGCTCGCTGAGCTTCGGCCGGACGGGGATCGGGGTGGCGCCGGACGCGCTCGTGACCGTCGGGTCGTTGGCCATGTCGATGATGTTGACGGTAACCGTGTCGTTGCCGGTGGCGTTGGCACCGACCTGGAACGCCAGGGGCTTCCCGGGGGCGGGGGCCGCATCGGCGCCCAGGATCCTCATCTTGTTGAAGGCAGTGCCCCCCAGTAACCGCTGCACCTCCTCGGCCAGCTGCCCGAACTCCTTGTCCAGCGCGGCGCGGTCGGACGAGGTGTTGGTGTCGTTGGAGGCCTGGATGGTCAGCTCACGCATGCGCTGCAGCATCTCGTTGGTCTTGCCCAGCCCGGCATCGGCGACCTGCGCCAACGAGATGCCGTCGTTGGAGTTGCGCAGGGCGGCGTTCATGCCGCGGATCTGCGAAGTCATGCGGGTGGCGATCGCCAGGCCGGCCGAGTCCTCCTTGGCGCTGTTGATGCGCACACCGCTGGAAAGGCGCTGCATCGCGACGGAGGTCTGCTGCTGGCTGGTGGCGATATGGCGCTGCGCGGTGAGCGCAGCCAGATTGGAGTTGAGCGTCTGAGCCATGACGAAGGACTTTCAGGCCTGAGGCGAGAACCCGGAAAGCGGGCGTATGGTTTTTCTTGAAACGTCTGATTCTTGGCCGGCGTGCCGGAAGCGAAGCCGCGAGGAGGGGGGTGTTTCCAGCGCAGTTCGTCTCCCGCAACAAAAAAGCCCCGGCGTGGTGCGCCGAGGCTTCCTGATTGCTTGTGCAACCGCACCCGGGCGCGTGCCTGGGTGGTTTCGGCGCGATCAGCGCAGCAACGACATCACTTGCTGCGGCTGCTGGTTGGCCTGCGCCAGCATTGCCTGGCCGGCCTGCTGCAGGATCTGAGCACGCGACAGGTTCGCACTTTCGGAAGCGTAGTCGGCGTCCATGATGCGGCTCTTGGCGGCCGACTGGGCTTCCGAAGCGGACTGCAGGTTGGAGATCGCAGCGTCGAAGTGCGACTGGTAGGAGCCCAGCGTGGCGCGCTCGTCGTTGACTTGGCCGAGCGCGGCGTCAATCTTGTCGATTACGCTGTTGATGCTGGTATTGGTGTTGGCGGTGGTGCCGTCGGCCTGGAATTCGCCGATGCTGAGCGCGCCGTCAGTCAGCGTTCCGTCGATATTGGTGACGGCGCCGATCTTGTTGGTGGTGGCAGTACCCGTACCGTCGTTGACGTTGCCGCTAGTCCCCGTCCAGTTCGAGGTCTGGATCGTGATGGTGTCGACGTTCGCAGTGGTATTGGCACCGACTTGGAACGTGAACGAACCCAGGCCCGTAGCAGCGTCGCCGCCCGCGCCGGCGAGGACCGCCTTGCCATTGAAGGTCGTGCCCTTCATGACGCGGTTGATTTCCTCGGCCAGCTTCTGGAATTCCTTGTCCAGCGAATTCCGGTCAGAGCAGTTGTTGGTGTCGTTGGCGGACTGCACAGCCAGCTCGCGCATGCGCTGCAGGTTGTCACTGACCTTGCCGAAGGTGGACTCCATCGTCTGCACCATCGAGATGCCGTCGTTGGCATTGCGGACCGCCTGGTTCATGCCGCGCACCTGCGAGGTCATGCGCTCGGCGATGGCGAGGCCAGCGGCATCGTCCTTGGCGCTGTTGACGCGCAGGCCGCTGGACAGGCGCTGCATCGAGGTGGCGAGCGAGCCCTGGCTGGAGGAGATGTTGCGCTGGGCGTTCAGCGACGAGAGGTTGGTATTGACGGACATGCCCATGATGTAGCTCCGTATGTCTTGGTTGACTCAGGCAGGCGCCGGTATTACGGCCACTGCTGGCGGACTGCGGACCGTTTGTTCATTTGACGATCCGTTGCTTGGTGTATCGGCCGCCCCGCGCCGGAACTTGAGGGCCTGTCAACGAAAATTTGCGGCCTTTTGGGAGCGGCTACCTGGGGTTGAAGCCCGGGCGGTCATTGCGTCATCGGCAAGGCCTGGGCGAGCTTGAGCGCCGGGAGGCGCGGGTTGCCTCGCCGAGGCGAAGTGCTTGTAGGAATTTGCCTGACACGGCCCCTGGAAGAAAAGGGACTCCAGTGACCGAGATGGGCCGATATTCGCCCGTTGTTCCGGCTTCTACAGTTCGTACCACGCTGCAAACAGACCGTGACTCTTGTCAGAGACCGCCATGAACACCGACCAAATCCTTGCCGAGATCCGCGAAGCCAACCTGTCGTACCTGATGCTGGCGCAAAGCCTGATCCGCATGGACCGTGAGCAGGCGCTGTACCGGCTGGGCGTCTCCGACGAGACCGCGGGCCTGATCGCCGCGCTCACGCCGGCGCAGATGCTCAAGATCGCCTCGGGCAACACGCTGCTGTGCCGCTTCCGCATGGACGACGACCTGGTGTGGAGCCTGCTGACCAACCACGGACGCGGCGCGGCCAACGACGGCGTGAACCGGCTGCATGCCTCGATCCTGATGGCCGGGCGCCACCAGGAAGCGGCCTGAGCCCGCCACAGCCGCCCGCCCATCGCGCAACCGCCACCGCATCACCACCATGGCCCGCAACAAGAGCATCCTGTCCGAAGCCCGCCAGATCGAGCGCGCCGTCACCCTGATCAACCTGGGCGCGCGGCTGCAGGTGCTGGAGAGCGAGACCGACCTGAGCTACGAGCGGCTGCTGCGCCTATATAAAGAAGTGTCGGGCAAGAGCCCCAGCAAGGGCCAGCTGCCGTTCTCCACGGACTGGTTCATGACCTGGCAGCCCAACATCCATGCCAGTCTCTTCCTCAACATCCACGAATACCTGAACAAGAGCGCGGCGCTGGAGGACATCGACATCGTCATCAAGGCCTACCAGCTGTACCTGGAGCAGACGCAGTGCCAGGGCCTGGAGCCGCTGCTGTCGGTCACGCGCGCCTGGCGCTTGGTAAAGTTCGTGGACAACGGCATGTTGTCGTTGACAACCTGCAGCCGTTGCGCCGGCCGCTTCGTGACGCATCCGCACGAGATCGCCAAGCACTATGTCTGCGGACTGTGCAACCCGCCCGCGCGCGCGGGCAAGGGCAAGGCGGCGGGCAGCCTGTCGATGCATTGACCGCGCCGGCGGCGCCCCGGGGGCGTCCGGGCTTAAGTCCGGGCCGGACGTGTCGATAAGCTCCTGGCCGCGGTCCCAGTCGTCCGTTGTTCCGCCGCGCTTCCGTGAAACTCGTTCCGCTGCCGCCGCGATACCTTTTCAACGCCGACCAACTGCCCTTTGACATCTACAACGCGCAGGGTCAGCTGCTGCTGGCTGCGCACGCGTCTGTGGACCACGATACGCGGCTGCAGCTGCTGCGCTGGACCGTGTATGCCGACGAGGCATCCTCCCAGCCCTGGCGCCGGCACATGGAGCGGCAGCAGGAGGAAAAGGAAGAGGAGCGCGAGCGCGAGCTGCGCCGCACGCGCAAGGGCTACCAGCTGCCCTTGTCGCTGCAGCGGCAGAACTTCGGCCAAGAGTGGACGAAGGCCGCGATGGCGCTGGAGGCGGCGCTGCGTGAGCCGCTCGCCGACGGCCCCTGGATTGGCGACGTGCGCGAGGTGCGCGAGCGCGTGCATGTCCTGATGGGGATCTCGCTGGATGCCTCGATATGCCATCTCATCCACACCGGCGGGATGCACTCCAACCTCTACAGCTGCCACCAGTCGCTGCGCTGCCTGGTGGTGGCCGGCGAGTGCGCGCGCACCCTGGGCTGGAGCAGAGACGTCGTCGAGTCGCTGGAGTACGCGGCGCTGACGATGAACGTCTCCATCTGCCGGATGCAGGACATGCTGGCGCTGCGCGACACGGGCATCAGCGCCGGGCTGCGCGCGCAACTGGCGCAGCACCCGCGCGACGCGGCGCGGCTGCTGGCCGCCGCGGGCGTGAGCGACGGAGTGTGGCTGGGCGCGGTGATGCTGCACCACGACGGCCAGCTCGACGCGCAGCCGCTGTCCATGCTTTCCCCGGCGCAGCAGGCCGCGCGGCTGCTGCGCCGGGTTGACATTTTCTGCGCCAAGCTCAGCCGCCGCGGCCACCGCGCGCCGATGCCGGGGCTGCGGGCCGTGCGCGAGGCCTGCGTGGGCCCTGACGGCAAGCCCGACGAGATCGGCACGGCGCTGCTGCGCACGGTGGGCCTGTACCCGCCGGGCAGCTTCGTGAGACTGGCCAGTGACGAGTGCGCGCTGGTGCTGGCGCGCGGCAGCCGGGCCCAGGTGCCGCGCGTGGCTGCATTCGCCGACCCCAGCGGCGCGGCGCTGGGGTCGCCGCAGTTGCGCGACACGACGGAGGCGGCCTTCGCCGTGAAGGCGTCGCTGAGCCCGGCCGACGTGCACGAACGGCCCAATCACGAGAAGTTGTTGGCGCTGCTGCTGCGCTGATCCGTTGTGCGCCGCCCCGGCGGGCTCAAGTCATACCTGCGGGGGCCGATACTAGGCCGACTCGCCAACTCACCCCACTTCATGTTCGTTCTCATCGGCTGGACCCTGGCGCTGAGCTGCGTTTTCGGCGTCTTCGTCGTACACGGCGGCAACATCGCGGTCGTGCTGCAAGCATTGCCCTTCGAGCTGGTCACCATCGGCGGCGCGGCGCTGGGCGCGTTCGTGGCCAACAACCAGCCCAAGGTGCTCAAGGCCACGCTGCGCAGCCTGAAGACGTGCTTCAAGGGCTCCAAGTACAGCAAGACGCGCTACCTGGAGCTCATGGCGCTGCTCTTCGACATCCTGCAGAAGGCGCGCAAGGAAGGCCTCATCGCCATCGAGCATGACGTGGACGCGCCGGCGGAGTCGGCGCTGTTCCAGCGCTACCCCGTCGTCAGCGCCGACCACCACGCCGTGGAGTTCATCACCGACTACCTGCGCATGATGGTCTCGGGCAACCTCAACGCGCACGAGATCGAGAGCCTGATGGACAGCGAGATCGAGACCCACCACGCCGAGGCGCATGCGCCCGCTGCGGCGATGACGCGCGTGGCCGGCGGGTTGCCGGCCTTCGGCATCGTCGCGGCCGTGCTGGGGGTGGTCAACACCATGGGCTCCGTGGGCCAGCCCCCGGCGGTGCTGGGCGCCATGATCGGCTCGGCGCTGGTGGGCACCTTCCTGGGCATCCTGTTGTCCTATGCCATCTTCGAGCCGCTGGCCGGTCTCATGGAACAAAAGGCCGACGAGGCCACCAAGGAGCTTCAGTGCATCAAGACCACGCTGCTGGCCTCGATGCAGGGCTACGCGCCGCAGGTGGCCATGGAGTTCGGGCGCAAGGTGCTCTATTCAACCGAGCGGCCGTCCTTTGCCGAGCTCGAAAACCACGTCAAGGGCAAGAAATGATGCGCCGGGACGTTCAGGGCTGAGCCATGGCGGGCGACGTCAAGGGGCAGCCGCCCATCATCATCAAGCGCGTGCGCAAGAGCAAGCACGCGCCACACGGCGGCGCGTGGAAGATCGCCTATGCCGACTTCGTCACGGCGATGATGGCCTTCTTCCTGCTGATGTGGCTCATGGGCTCGCTCACCGAGGGCGACCGCAAGGGCCTGGCCGACTACTTCAACTCCCCCATGAAGTTCTCGATGAGCGGCAGCACCAGCAACGGCACGGGCGACGCCACGAGCATCATCAAGGGCGGCGGTCAGGACCTCTCGCGCAGCGCCGGCCAGGTCAAGCGCGGCGACATCGACCCCGTGAATGACCACAACGCGCTGCGCCCGCTCAAGGGCGACCAGGCCCGCGCTGAGGTGCGCCAGCTCGAAGCGCTCAAGCTGCGCGTGCAAAAGAAGCTCATCGACAATCCGCGCCTGAATTCGCTGTCGCCGCAGATCAAGGTCGAGATGGTGCGGGACGGGCTGCGTATCCAGATCGTCGATGAGCACAACCGTCCCATGTTCGCCAGCGGCAGCGCGGTGGTACAGCCCTACATGCGTGAACTGTTGCGCGAAATCGGCCAGACGCTGGCCGACATCTCCAACCGCCTCACGCTCGAAGGCCACACCGACGCGCATCCGTACGCCGGCGGGGACCGCGGCTACAGCAACTGGGAGCTCTCCAGCGACCGGGCCAACGCCAGCCGGCGCGAGCTCATTGCCGGCGGACTGCCCGAAGATCGCGTGGTGCGTGTGCAAGGTCTCGCATCGAGCGTGCTGTACGACCCGAAGGACCCGCTGAACCCGCAAAATCGGCGCATCAGCATCATCGTCATGAACCGCGAAGCCGAGGAACGCTTCTTCCACAGCGCGTCGGGCCTGGCACAGGCCCTGGACGGCAAGGACTCAAGCGTTCCCGGCGTCCCGCCGATAACCCCGGCGCCTCCCTCCATTCGCCCGCAACGCACACCATGAGCACCCCCACCGATCTGAAGTTCCTGATCGTCGACGACTTTTCCACCATGCGCCGCATCGTGCGCGGTCTGCTCAAGGAGATGGGTTGCCACAACGCCGATGAAGCCGAGGACGGCGCCATCGCGTTGAGCATGCTCAAGAACCAGAAGTTCGACTTCGTCGTCAGCGACATCAACATGCCCAACATGAATGGCTTCGAGCTGCTGTCGGCGGTGAAGGCTGATCCTGCCTTGAAGCACCTGCCGGTGCTCATGGTCACGGCCGAGGCGCGCAAGGAGGACATCGTGCGCGCGGCGCAGAGCGGAGCGGCGGGCTACATCGTCAAGCCCTTCACCAAGGCCACGCTGGAAGAGAAGGTGCAGAAGATCCTGCAGAAGATGGCGGCAAGTGCTTGAAGTGACGGAGCGCGACATGAATCTCCCAGAAATGCCCACGCCAAGCGCGCCGCTGATCGTTTCACCCGAGGTGTTCCAGCAGCTCGGCGCCATCACGCGCATGCTGCACGACACGATGCAGCAGCTCGACGTGATGCCGCGGCTGCAGGCCGCCACCGACGGGCTGCCCGACGCGCGCAGCCGGCTGCAGTACATCGCCACCAAGACCGCCGACGCCGCCAACAGGGTGCTCAACTCGGTGGACCAGGCCAAGGCCGAACAGCAGCGCATCAGCCAGACCACGCGCGAGATGGCCGCGGCCATGGTGGCCAACCCCGTCAAGGCCGTGGCCTCCGGCGCGGTGATGAACTTCATGCATGACGTCGAGCAGTCCTCGGCGCGCATCGACGCTCATCTGACCGACATCATGATGGCGCAGGACTTCCACGACCTCACAGGGCAGGTGGTGGCCAAGGTGGTGAACCTGGCCAACGAGCTTGAGGACGGTCTGGTCAAGCTGCTGGTGCAGGTGATCCCGCCCGACCAGCGCGAGAAGCTGCACGCGCCGTCCTCGCTGGCCGCCGTGGCCCAGGAGCTCGACGGCCCGGTGGTCGACCCCACGGGCCGCACCGATGTCGTCAGCGACCAGAGCGAGGTAGACGACCTGCTGGCCAGCCTGGGGTTCTGAGGACGGGCATTCGCTCGCTGAAGAGCCGCCATGGCTGACGAAGGCGGGCAGGACCGCCAGTTACCCGCATCGGAACGCAAGATCCGCAAGGCCCGCGAGGAGGGCCAGATCGCGCGTTCGCGCGACCTGGGCCATTTCGCGGCGCTGGCCGTGGGCGGTGCGGCGCTGGTGGCGTTCGCGCCCCTGCTGGTCGAGCGGCTGCGGCAGCTGCTGGCGCACGGGCTGCGCTTCGATGCGCACGCACTGGCCAGCCCGCAAACGATGCTGGAGCGGCTGTCCGAGCTGGGGCTGCAGTTTTTGCTGGTGGTGCTGCCGCTGGGGCTGGTGATGGCGCTGGTGGCAGTGGCCGCGGCGCTGGGCGGCGGCGGCTGGAACTTCACCACGAAGGCGCTGCAACCCAATTTCAGCCGCCTCAATCCGCTCACGGGCGTGGTGCGGCTGTTCTCCAAGGACCAGCTCGTGCAGACGCTCAAGGCGTGCCTGCTGGCGCTGGTGCTGGGGCTGGTGGGCGCGCTGTACTTGCGCGCGCACCTGCAGGATTTCACGGCGCTGCTGATGCAGGCGCTGCCGCAGGCCCTGGCCGACAGCGGCGGGCGGATCTACGGCGGCCTGGCGCTGCTGGTGGGGGTGCTGGCGCTGTTCGCGTTGGTGGACGTGCCGCTGCAGCGCTTCATGCTGCTCAAGCGGCTGCGCATGAGCCACCAGGAGTTCAAGCAGGAGCACAAGCAGGCCGAGGGCAGCCCGGAGGTCAAGGGCCGCATCCGCCAGCGCATGCGCGAGGCGTCGCGCCGGCGCATGCTCGCGGCGGTGCCCAAGGCCGACCTGGTGGTGACCAACCCGACGCACTACGCCGTGGCGCTGCGCTACGACGAGGCCACGATGGCCGCGCCGCGCGTGGTGGCCAAGGGCGCCGACTTGGTGGCGCAGCGCATCCGCGACCTGGCGCGGGAGCACAAGGTGCCGGTGCTGGAGGCGCCGCCGCTGGCGCGCGCGCTGTATGCCCACGGCGAGCTCGAACGCGAGATTCCCTCTGCGCTGTTCGCCGCGGTGGCGCAGGTGCTGGCCTACGTGTGGCAGCTCAAGGCGGCCATGGCCGGGCGCGGCGCCATGCCCGCGGCGCTGCCGGCGCTGCCGGTACCGCCGGACATGGACCCGCAGAACAAGTCCGCGCAAGGCTGATTCCGGTGCGCGGTTGCCGGTGAAGGCGTTCCGCCATGCCCGCGAAGGCGGGCATCCATGCTGCCCGGGATGCTGCCCGGAGCCCGTGCGCGCCCGTTCCCGCCTGCGCGGGGACAGGCCTTGCGCAGGCGTGACGGATTTCCCTTGCTTGATTTCGCGACTTCCTGCGGCCTGGTTGAAGGCGCGCGCGCCAACCGCCGCCGCGCCGCCCGAGCCCTGCGAACAGCGCCGTTTTCGGCCCGCTAATCCGGCTCAAGTTTTGGCGCGGGCTGGGAACAATCTCGCCCCATGAACACCTATCTCGCCCGGCTGCAGGCGGTGCTGGGCGTGAGGCAGGATTTCATGCGCACGCTGGCGGCGCCGCTGTTCGTGGTCATGGTGCTGGCCATGATGGTGCTGCCGCTGCCGGCCTTCGTGCTGGACCTGCTGTTCACCTTCAACATCGCGATGGCGCTGATGGTGATGCTGACGGCCTCCAGCATGGTGCGTCCGCTGGACTTCGCCGCCTTCCCGGCGGTGCTGCTGGTGACCACGCTGCTGCGCCTGTCGCTCAACGTCGCATCCTCGCGCGTGGTGCTGCTGGAAGGCCACACCGGCACCGGCGCGGCCGGCCACGTCATCGAGGCCTTCGGCCATTTCCTCATCGGCGGCAACTTCACCGTGGGCCTGATCGTGTTCGCGGTGCTGGTGGTCATCAACTTCATCGTCGTGACCAAGGGGGCCGAGCGCATCGCCGAGGTGGGCGCGCGCTTCACGCTGGACGCCATGCCCGGCAAGCAGATGGCCATCGACGCCGACCTCAACGCCGGGCTCATCGACGAGGCCGAGGCCAAGCGCCGCCGCGCCGAGGTGGGCGACGAGGCCGAGTTCTTCGGTTCCATGGACGGCGCCAGCAAGTTCGTGCGCGGCGACGCGATCGCCGGGCTGCTGATCCTGTTCATCAACATCGTGGGCGGCTTTGCCATCGGCATGGTGCAGCACGACCTGGGCGCGGCGCAGGCGGCCAACACCTACGTGCTGCTGGCCGTGGGCGACGCGCTGGTGGCGCAGATCCCGGGGCTGCTGATCTCGGTGGCCGCGGCGATGGTGGTTTCGCGCGTGGGCAAGGACGCCGACGTGGGCAGCCAGATCGGCGCGCAGCTCTTCGGCTCGCCGCGCACGCTGGGGATGACCGCGGGCATCGTGGGCGGGCTGGGGCTGATCCCCGGCATGCCGCACCTGGTGTTCCTGCTGCTGGGCGCTGCGCTGGGCACCGCCGCGTGGCGCATGCACCAGGACGCCAGGCGCCAGGAGGCGCAGCCCGCGCCCCAGCCCGAGGCCGCGCGCAGCGGCGACGCCGAGGCGAGCTGGGACGACCTCGTGCCCGTGGACGCGCTGGGGCTGGAGGTGGGCTACCGGCTCATCGCGCTGGTGGACAAGTCTCGCAACGGCGACCTGCTCAGCCGCATCAAGGGCGTGCGCAAGAAGTTCGCCCAGGACGTGGGCTTCCTGCCGCCGGCGGTGCACATCCGCGACAACCTGGAGCTGCGCCCCAGCGCCTACCGCGTGACGCTGCGCGGCGCGGTGGTGGGCGAGGGCGAGGCCTTCCCCGGCATGCTGCTGGCCATCAACCCCGGCGGCGCCACGCAGAAGCTGCCCGGCACCTCCACCACCGATCCGGCCTTCGGGCTGCCGGCCGTGTGGGTCGAGGAGCGGCTGCGCGAGCAGGCGCAGATGGGTGGCTTTACGGTCGTTGATTGTTCGACCGTGGTCGCCACGCACCTCTCACACTTGATGCAGGTCCACGCCGCGAAGCTGCTGGGCCGCACCGAAACCCAGCAGCTGGTGGACCACGTGGCCAAGCTTGCACCCAAGCTCATCGAAGACGTCGTTCCCAAGATCGTGGCCATCCCCGTGCTGCAGAAGGTGCTGCAGCTGCTGTTGGAGGAGGGCGTGCACATCCGTGACATGCGCTCCGTCGTCGAGTGCCTGGCGGAGAACGCCGCGGTGGCCGCCGACCCGGTCGAGCTGGCGCGACGCATCCGCGTGCACCTGGCCCCGGCCATCGTGCAGCAGATCTACGGCCCGGTGCGCGAGCTCGACGTGATCGCCATCGAGCCGGGGCTGGAGCGCCTGGTGACGCAGGCGCTGAACTCCCCGCACGGCGCGGCGCTGGACCCCGGCGTGGCCGAGGCCCTGACCCGTGGCGCCGCCGACACCGCGCAGCGCCAGGAGGAGCTGGGCCAGCCCGCGTGCCTGCTGGTGCCCGACGCCATCCGCGCGCCCATGGCGCGACTGCTCAAGCGCGCCGCGCCACGCCTGAAGGTGCTGGCGCACAGCGAGATTCCTGAAACCCACACCATCCGGATCGCCTCGATCATCGGAGGCACAACATGAACGTCAAACGCTTCACCGCGCGCAGCCCGCGCGAGGCCCTGCAACTGGTGCGGCAGGCATTCGGCGACGAGGCCGTCGTTCTGTCCACGCGTCCGTGCCCGGAGGGCGTGGAAGTGCTGGCCATGCCGCACGACGGCATGCGCCAGATCGAGAGCATGGCCTCGGGCCTTCCGGTGCGGCAGCCGCCCGCGCCAGTGCCCGCGCCACAGCCGCAGCAGGCCCGCAAGCCTCAGCCGTTCCAGCCACTGCAAGCGCAGCCCCCCGCGGGCGGCAGCATGGGCATGAGCACGCTGTCGTTCCAGGAGTACGTGCGCGAGCGCATGCTCAAACGGCGCCAGGCCGAGATGTCGCGCGCGCAGGTGCCGATGCTCACGCCGATGGCGGCTGCCGTGAGCGCAGTCGGCAAGATGGCCGCCACCGCCACCCCCGTGCGGCCGGTGCGGCCGGTGCAGGCGCAACCGGTGCAGGTGCAGTCGATCCAGGTGCCGCCCGTCCCGATGCGGCCCATCCAGGTGTCGCCGGCCACGATGCCGTCGATGCCCGTGTTGCCGCTGGCAGCTCAGCCGGTGCCGGCAGCGCCGCCGCCAGCAGTGCCGCCGTCAGCAGCGCCGCTCCAGGCCCTGCCGGCCCATGAGCTGCTGTCGCATGAGTTGCCGTCGCATGAGTTGCAGTCGCATGAGCTGCCGATCCTGAGCGAGGCGATCCAGGTGCCGCCGCCGGAAGCGGTGGCGCCCATGGCGCTGGAGGCCGTGGAGCAGGCGGTGGCGCCGGTGATGGCCGACCTGCGCCGCGAGCAGGGCGAGATGCTCAACGAGCTGCGCTCGGCGCGCGCGATGATCGAGCAGCGCCTGGACGCGCTGGCCTATGCCGACCAGCTCCAGCGCAACCCGGCGCAGGCCGCGCTGTCGCAGCGGTTGCTGGAATGCGGCTTCTCGCCCGGGCTCATCCGCAAGCTCGGCTCGGGGTTGCCGCCGGACGCGGGCGACCCGCTGGCCTGGGCTGCGGGCGTGCTGCAGCGCAACCTCTGCGGCCCCGAGGGCGAGGTGCCGTTGGAGGAGGAGTGCGGCGTGTACGCGCTCATCGGCTCCACCGGCGTGGGCAAGACCACCACCACCGCCAAGCTGGCCGCGGCCTGCGCCACGCGCCACGGCCCGGGTCAGCTCGGCCTGATCACGCTGGACGCCTACCGGGTGGGCGCGCACGAGCAGCTGCGCGCCTACGGCCGCATCCTGGGCGTGCCCGTGCACACCGCGCACGACCGCACCTCGCTGGAGGACCTGCTGTCGCTGCTGGGCGGCAAGAAGATGGTGATCATCGACACGGCCGGCATGGCGCAGCGCGACGAGCGCACGCGCGAGCTGCTGGACATGCTGGTGCACCCGTCGATCCGGCGGCTGCTGGTGGTCAACGCCGCCTCGCAGGGCGAAACGATCGACGATGTGATGCACGCCTGGCGCGCTGCGCAGTGCCGCGGCGTGATCCTGTCCAAGCTGGACGAGGCGGTGAAGCTGGGGCCGGCGCTGGATGCGGTGATCCGCCACCGGCTGCGCGTGGTGGGCGTGGCCACCGGCCAGCGCGTGCCCGAGGACTGGCACCGCCTGTCGGGTCAGATGCTGGTGGAGCGTGCACTGCGTCCGGCCGGCGCTGCGGTGTACCGGCTGCAGGCCGATGACGTGAGCCTGGTGCTTTGCGGTACGGGTCGCGCCGCTCCGGGGCCGGCCCCGATGTTGGCCTGAGGAGAAAGCAAGGCATGCGCAGTCTGCTTTCCCGGCGACAGCCCTCGTTGAGCGACCGAACCGACCAGGCCGCGGGCCTGCGCCGTCTCTTCAGCGGCGGCGCGCACCAGCGCTTCGTGCCCGTGGCGGCCAATCCGCATGTCAGTGGCGTGGGGCTGCTGCTGGAGCGGCTGACGAC
>JAEYPG010000476.1 GCA_023410975.1 Pseudomonadota bacterium | reverse complement strand
GCCTCGCATGGCGGCCCTTGGGCGCGGGCGGCTGGTGCTGATCGGCAGCCGCGTGGCCGGCGGCATGCCGGGGCGCAGCCAGTACGCCGCGAGCAAGGCGGCGCTGGTGGCGCTGGCGCGCAGCTGGGCGGCGGAGGT
Organism: Pseudomonadota bacterium; assembly: GCA_023410975.1. Classification (GTDB taxonomy): domain Bacteria; phylum Pseudomonadota; class Gammaproteobacteria; order Burkholderiales; family Burkholderiaceae_C; genus Azohydromonas. The sequence goes on along the minus strand of JAEYPG010000476.1, from coordinate 12,272 downwards.
GGCGGCACAGGGCATGACGGTCAACGTGGTGTCGCCGGCCGCCACCGACACGCCGATGCTCAGCGACCCGGGGCGCGCCGGGAGCACGCCCAAGCTGCCGCCGATCGGGCGCCTGATCCGGCCGGACGAGGTGGCGGCGCTGGTGGCCTTCCTGCTGTCGGAGCCGGCAGCGGCGATCACGGGGCAGGAGATCCAGGTGTGCGGGGGATCGTCGCTGGCGAGGTGAGGGGCCAGGTGTCGGGCAAGGTCAGCCGTGAGCTGATGCGGTCCGCTCCCCACTTCGTCACTCCCGCGCAGGCGGGAGTCCAGGCGGTCCCCAAGCCGCCGCAAGCCGATCGGTTTGGACACCGGAGCTTGGGTCGTGGTTCGCAGCACCCAGGCTTCGGGCTGACGTGGGGCCGCCTGGGTTCCCGCCTTCGCGGGAATCACGAAGTAGAGAGCGGACCGGACCAGCTTTCGGCTGGTATTCACCAATCTTTCCGGCCAGCTTCTTCCCTCATTCCAACTTCAAGTCGTCAGTGAAAGTTCACCGTTCGCCCTGAGCTTGTCGAAGGGCCTGTTGGCCGGTTGTGCCAGGGGCTTCGACAAGTTCAGCCCGAACGGGTTTTCTTTCAGTACCAATGAAGAACTGGAATCAAACCCTCGCCTGCTGGCCCGCCTGCGCCTTCTCGATCTGCCGTTCCAGCTTCTGCCGCAGCTTGGTCTCGATGGTGCCGGCGAACACGCTCATGAGCATGCCCAGCCGCACTTCGATGCTGAAGCGGTCGCCCGTCACGTCCAGCGTGCCGTTGACGCCGGAGCGGTTGAAGTGCACCCGCTCGGCGCCGGCACCCTGGTCGAAGCGGCAGTTCATCCCATGGTCGCTCGTGGCCTTCTCGGCCCAGCGCCGGGCCAGACGGCGTGCCGTGGGCAGGCCCAGGCTGTGGACGCGTTCGATGTGGATGCGGGACATGGCTCGACCTCGTAACAAAAACGTACAAGTTTCGCCCGGTTCCCGGCGTGGCCGCCGTCAGGGGGGCATCAAGTCGCCGCAACGCGGTTGCATTGCTCAGGACTTGCCTTTTTTCTTCCAGAACCGCGGCGCCTCCGCCACCTTGCGCAGCGCGCGGCGGCAGTCGCGCGCGCTTTCCTGCTGCCGCGCCTCCAGCCAGCCCACGGCGAACCAGGCTTCGCCCTGCGCCGCCGTGGCGCGGCGGAAGGCCTCCAGCCCCACGGCCTCGTCGTTGTGCTGCCCCAGCGCGTCCTGCGCCGGGCGCAGCGAGTCCACGTAGCGCTCCACCGCGTGCGTGCCGTACAGCGGCGCGACGAACTCGCTCAGGTAGCGCAGCCGCTTGAGGCGCTTGCGCACGCGGTGCTGGCGCTCCACCGGCAGCTCGGTAAAGCGCTCGCCGTCGCGCACCACCTGCTTGTGCAGCTTGGACAGCCGCTCGCGCAGCGCCTTGCGGCAGCCGCCGTCGTGCTTGCAGCCGGGCTGCTCCGGCGTGTCCTCGGCCAGGGTGAACGCGAGCAGCTCCAGCAGCACGGTCTGGAACGCGGCATCGCGCACGGCTTGCGCCGGCGTGTGCGGCTCGCCCTCGGGCGCGGGCCAGCGCAGCCCCGGCGGCGCGCCCGCCTCGGCCAGGCGGCCCAGCACGGTGCGTCCCACCGTTTCCCGGTCGCGCGTCTCGCCCAGGTGCGAGAAGGCGGTAGCCAGCACGGCCTGGCCCTCGTCGTCCAGCGCCATGCCGAAGCCGCCGAGTTCGCGCAACGCGGTGCGCAGCCGACGCAGGCCCACGCGCGCCTGGTGCACATGCTCGGCCTCGGTGCTGCCGGCGGCGACCTCGCTCGCGTTGGGCAGGATCTGGTCCAGGCAGTTCGCCACCACCGCGCGCAGCAGGGCCGGTGCCGACATCGACCACGCCAGCGCCGGCACCCCGGCCTTCACCGCCGGGCCGTGGTCATGCCCGGCAGCCAGCAGCGCGCCGCGCTGGGCCTTGGCGGCCGTGGACAGCCACAGCCCATGCGCTGCCACCCAGGGCCGCGCCAGTGCGAACAGGCCCTCGGCCGGGCCGTCCTTGAGCTCCAGCTCCAGCTCGCACACCGGGACGCCGCGCCCCTGCGCGTGCAGGCTGCCGAGATCCAGGGCGGCCTCGGCCCGCGTGCCGCCGTGGCGCATCTCGCACGTGCGGCGCTCGATGCGGCTGTGGAACTGCTCCACCACCAGCGTGGAGAGGTCGTCCAGCGAGCCGCCCAGCGCCTCGGCCAGCGCGCGGCCGGCGGGGCTGTCGCGGTGGCGGGCGATGTCCGGGCGCGGCATGGCGCGGCCCTCCTCCGGCGCCACCTCCACCTCGTGTTCCAGGCGCTGCAGCAGGTGGCCGCCGCCGCCCTTGAGCGTCTGCACCCAGCGCTCGTTCTCGCGGCGCAGGCGCCAGGAGAAGCCGTGCGCGGCGAGCTGCCCGCCTGCCGTGTCGAAGTAGTGCGCCTCCAGCCGGGTGCGCGGCCAGTGAGCGGCGTCCAGCGCCTTCTCCAGCGCAGCGCGGCTCTCGGGGGGAATCTGCAGCTTGAGCTCGAGTTCGTGCATGGGAGCCAATTCCTTCCTCAACCATCGCCGTGCAGCAGCCGCTGCGGCAGCTCGATCAAGCGCCAGGCCTCGCCCTGGCGCTCGAACACCCACACCAGGTCGTAGCGCGCAGCGTCCCAGGTGCGCGGGGCGCCGCCGCACAGCGCCTGCGCGATGCCGCCCAGGGTCTGGTGGCGCCAGCACAGCAGCACCGGGCCGGGGCTGGCGCGCACGGCGTCCAACAGCGGCGCGACCTCGCCCTCGGAGCCGAAGCGCGTATCGATCCGCAGCCCCAGCAGCCGCGCCAGCGGCAGCACGGTGCACAGCGGGCGGTGGCTCTTGCCGGAGTCGGTGGCAGCAAAGATCGACACCGGTTGCGCCAGCGGATGCGGCGCTGTGCCGGTGCGGGGCGCAAACAGCCGCGCCAGCGCGCCGGCGCGCTGCCAGCCTCGCACCGACAGCGCCTCGTCATCGGGCCGCCCCTGCTCGTCCACGCCCAGGATGCCGGCCGAGTGGTCGGGCTCCTCGGCATGCCGGATCAGCATCACGTGGCGGGTGGACGACATGGTTCGAATGCAGGCAAGCACCAGGCCCGGGCATTCCCGCGACGGGCCAGGACGGCAGCTTGGCGCGCGCCGTGTGACACGGTGATGACAGTACCTTGAAGCCTCACGTGGAGTCAGGGTTGTCACGGAGATACAGCTTGTCACGTGGCTGAATCGCGGCTTCGATGCAGGTGCAACCAGCCTGCAGTGACCCTGCTGTGCAACTTCCGAGCTTGACCATGATCTTCGGACCCCGTGCTTCCCTGCGAGCCAAGCTGGCCGCCGGAGCCGTCGCTTCCATCTTCACGCTGCTCATCGTCGTGGCCGCTGCAACGTTGGCCCTGCGCGACATCAACACCGAATTCGCTTTCTTTGCCGATACCGAATTCGCGGCGCAATCGGGCGTGGCCAGCCTGCGGCTGCATCTTGGCGACGTGATGCGCCAGGAGAAGGAGACGCTGATCAACATCGACGACCTGCAGGCCGCCAAGGCCAGCCAGGTGCGCTGGCAAGCCTCGCTGCAGGCCGCGCGCGACAGCCTGCAGCCCCTGCGCCAGGCCGGCGGTGCCGATGCCCGGCAGCTGGAGGCGCTGCTGGCCGATTACGAGAAGGCCGCCGCTCCGGTGCTGCAGGACTGCATCACCGGCCGCATCGTCACCGCCACCGAGGGCTATCAGGTGCTGGCCGGTGCGCGCCAGCAGGCGTCGAGCATCGACGCGCTGGTGGGCCGGCTGTCGGCGGAGGTGGCGCGCCGCGGCGAGGAGCGCCGCGCCGAGGCGCGGGCGCGCTCGGACCACTGGCAACAAGCCATGCTGGCCATCGCGGCCGTGGCCGCGGTGGTCTTCGCCTGGCTGGCCTGGTGGGGCGTGCGCGCCGCCACCGCGCCGCTGGCGCATGCCGTGGCGGTGGCGCAGCGCATCGCCCGGGGCGACCTGGCCGGCGAGGTCGGCACCGGTGGCCTGCGCGAGTTCGCGCAGTTGCTGCAAGCCATGGGCGCGATGCAGGCGCGGCTGCGCGAGCTGCTGCATGACATGCAGCACTCCAGTCACGCCGTGGCCGAGGCCAGCGCGCAGATCGCCGCGGGCAACGGCGACCTGTCCGCGCGCACCGAGCGCACCGCCGCCGACCTGGTGCAGACGGCCTCGGCCATGACCGAGCTCGCGCGCAGCGTGGGCGACACCGAGCAGACCGCCCGCGCCATGGCGCAGCTGGCGCACTCGGCCACCAGTGCCGCGCGCGACGGCAACGAGGCGGTGGCTGCCGTCAGCGGCGCCATGACGCAGCTGGACCGCAGCGCGGCGCGCATCACGGAGATCACCGGACTGATCGAGCGCATTGCCCAGCAGACACGGCTGCTGGCGCTCAATGCGGCGGGGGAGGCGGCGCGCGCGGGACAGCAGGGCCGCGGCTTCGCGGTGGTGGCGCAGGAGGTGGGTGCGCTGGCCGAGCACGTGGCCTCGGCCTCGGCCGAGATCGCCAAGCTGGCCGGCGAGTCCGTGCAGGTGGTGGACCGGGGCAGCCAGGCCGCGCAGGAGGCCGGCGCGCGCATGGCCCGCGTCAACGCCGCGGTGGAGCGCATGGCCGGCGCCATGGAGGATCTGCTGGGCGCCGCGGCTGGCCAGAGCCACCGCATCCGCGAGCTCAGCGGCGCCGTCTCCGACGTGGAAGCGGCCACGCAGCAGAACGCCGCGCTGGTGCAGCAGTCCGCCACCACCTCCGCCACGCTGCGCCAGCAGGCGCAGCGGCTGGAGGGGCTGGCGGGGCATTTCAGGCTGGCGGCGGGGTGAAGCCGCCGGGCGCGCTGCCGGCTCCGGCGCGTGCGCGGCTGGTCAGGGCTGGGCCCCGCCCATGCCGCGCAGCGAGGCCATGTCGATGACGAAGCGGTACTTCACGTCCGAGCGCAGCATGCGCTCGTAGGCCTCGTTGATCTGGTCCATGCGGATCATCTCGATGTCGGAAACCAGCCCGTGGCGGGCGCAGAAGTCCAGCATCTCCTGCGTCTCGGCAATGCCGCCGATGAGCGAGCCCGCCAGGCGGCGGCGCCGGAAGATGAGGTTGAAGACCTGTGGCGACGGGTGCGGCTCGGCCGGCGCGCCCACCAGCACCAGCGTGGCGTCGCGCTTGAGCAGCACCAGCAGCGCATCCAGGTCGTGCGGCGCGGCCACGGTGTCCAGGATCAGGTCGAAGCTCTCCGCGTGCGCGGCCATCTGCTCGGGGTCCCTGGAGACCACCACCTCGTCGGCGCCCAGCCGCTTCGCGTCCTCGGTCTTGTTCGGCGAGGTGGTGAACAGCACCACGTGCGCCTGCAGCGCGTGCGCGATCTTCACCGCCATGTGCCCCAGGCCGCCCAGGCCCACGATGCCCACCTTCTTGCCCGGCCCGGTGCCCCACTGGCGCAGCGGCGAGTAGGTGGTGATGCCCGCGCACAGCAAAGGCGCCACGGCGGCCAGGTTGTCCTCGGCGTGGCTCACGCGCAGCACGAAGGCCTCGTCCACCACGATGGTCTCGGCATAGCCGCCGTAGGTGTTCTCGCCGCCGCCGAAGGCCGGGCCGTTGTAGGTGCCGGTGAAGCCGGTTTCGCAGTACTGCTCCAGTCCCTCGCGGCAGGCGCTGCAGTGGCGGCAACTGTCGACCATGCAACCCACGCCCGCGATCTCGCCCACCTTGAACAGCGTCACCTCGCTGCCCACGGCGGTGACGCGGCCGACGATCTCGTGGCCCGGCACGCTGGGATAGACGGTGTTCTGCCACTCGTTGCGCGCGGTGTGCAGGTCGGAATGGCACACGCCGCAGTAGAGGATTTCGATCTGCACGTCGCGCGGCCCGGGGTCTCGGCGCTCGAAGCCGAACAGGCTCAGCGGCGAGGTGGCGGAGACGGCGGCATAGCCACGGGTTCGGATCATGGCGAGGGTCCTTGCTGGGAAAGACCGGGGCGGGAGCACTTCGGATGCCTGCGCCCGTCACGTGCACGTCACAGGCCGTTACTAGCCTGTGCGCAGGCCCGATGCCGTGCCTGGCGGCCGCTGCGAGCGGCGCCGCAAACCCGAACACAACAAAGCCAGATGAACAGTTCCTGCTTCGCTTCGTCCCGCGCGGCCCTGCCGCGCCTGTCCCTGCTGTCGCTGGCCGTGGCCGCGGTCCTGGCCGGCTGCGGCGGCGGCGGCGCCGATCCCGCACCGACCACCGGCGTGTTCCTCGACAGTGCCGTCGAGGGCCTGGAAGTCGCCGCCGGCAGCGCGGCGCGCACCCGCACCAATGCCCAGGGCGAATTCAGCTGCCTGCCGGGCGACACGGTGAGCTTCAGCATCGGCGGCGTGGCGCTGGGCAGCACGGCGTGCGCCGCCGTCGTCACGCCGCTGCAGCTCGCCGGCGTGGGCGAGCCCAAGGACGCCCGCGTCGTCAACCGCCTGCTGGCGCTGCAACTGCTCGACGAGGACAACGACCCGTCCAACGGCATCCGCATCACCGAGGCTGTGCGCACCGCGCTGGCCGGCACCAGGCTCGATTTCTCGGCCCCGGCTGCCGACTTCAACGCTGCGCTGGGTACCGCCCTGGGCAAGGCCGGCACGGCCTATGCCGCACGCGCTGCCGATGACGACCGCCGCGGCTTGGCGCGCGAGCATTTCGAGGACACGCTGGCTTCCAGGGGCACGCCCGCGGCCGAGTCCTTCAAGCAGGGCACGGCGCTGGGCGAGGTCGGCGTGAGCGTGACGCGCTACCAGGTGCAGGCGGCACAGAGCCTGTACATCCCCTACGAGGGCAGCGACGCGGGCGTGAAGGCCGACTTCCCCAAGGGCTTTCTGCCCGCCTACGGCTCGGCGCTGGCCTTCAAGGGCAAGAACGCCAACGGCGACCTGGAGTTCTTCGCGCTGACCGACCGCGGTCCCAACGGCGACGGCCCCAACGTGCCCGTGAGCGGCGGCGGCACCATGGGCGCCAAGATCTTCCCCTCGCCCAGCTTCGCGCCCTCCATCGGCATCCTCACGGTCGGCAAGTCCGGCGCGGTGCTCGGCTCGCCCATGCCGATCAAGGCCTCGGCCACCAAGAACGCCTCGGGCCTGCCCATCCCTTCGGGCTCGCTGGGCAACTCCGCCGAGGTCCCGGTGATGGACGCGATGAAGTTCGACGACAGGACCAAGGCGGTGTTCGATGCCGACGGCATCGACAGCGAGGCGGTGGTGTACGACAAGGCGCGCAACGCGCTGTGGGTGTCGGACGAGTACGGCCCCTTCATCGTCCGGATCGACGCCGCCACCGGCGTGATCCAGGCCCGCTACGCGCCCGGCAGCGGCCTGCCCGCCATCTTCGCCAAGCGCCGCGCCAACCGCGGCATGGAAGGCCTGGCGCTGGACGTCAGCACCGGCAAGCTGCATGGCTTCCTGCAAAGCCCGCTCTCGGACGGCACCGCCCAGTACAGCGTCACCAACAAGAAGGAGCAGGTCGAGCGCTTCGCCCGCTTCACGCGCTGGGTGGAGTTCGACCCGGCCACCGGCGCCGCCACGCGCATGTTCGCCTACCCGCTGGACGGCGCGCAGTACCAGGATGGCCGCACCGGCAACGCCAAGCTCGGCGACATGGTTGCGCTGGGCAACGGCAAGTTCATCGTCATCGAGCAGGGCGCGGGCACCGACGGCAAGGTCTTCAACCGCCTGATGCTGGTCGAGATCGGCGCCGCCACCGACATCAACGCCGCCGCCTACAACCCGGCCAGCGCCGACCTGGAACGCAGCAGCATGGCCGCCGCGGCGGTGAACGGTGCCGACTGGAGCAGGGTCGTGCCGCTGAAGAAGACGCTGCTGCTGGACCTCAACGCCGTGGGCTGGGTGGCCGAGAAGGCCGAGGGCCTGGCGCTGGTGGACGACAGCACGCTGGCGCTGGCCAACGACAACGACTTCGGGCTGAAGACCAAGGTCTTCACGCCCGCCGGCGTGGCCGTGGCCGATGCGGACGTCACCAAATGCACGGTGGACGCCGCGGGCACCATCGTCACCAGCGGCTCGGCCGGCTGCAGCGCGGAAAACCGCATCCGCGTGGCGCGCGGCGACGACCGCGAGCGCCCGGCACGGCTGTGGCTGTTCAAGTTCGGCAAGGCGCTGGCGAGCTATTGAGCCCACACGGGCAGGCCTGAACGGCCTGCCCGCCTGCGGCCGCGCGCTCAGTTGATGAGCGCGAAATGCTGCTCGGTCCAGCCGCCGCCCCAGCGGCGGTAACGGCCCTCGCCGTCCAGCTCGGACAGCGGTACCACCTCGGCCGTGCCCTCGATGATCCGGCCGCGGTAGCGTGCCGTGATCTCCTCGCGCGTGGCCTTGAAGGGCATGTAGCAGCGGCCGTCCGTGCCGACGACATCGAAGCTGTACACCGTGACGTTGCTGGGTTTCACCTTCACTCCTCAGGCGTCGTGTTTTGCTGAGGGCGATTCTATGGAAAACCCTGACGTCTATCCCGCGATTGTGGTGTTGACGGAACGCGGGATCAGGCTTGCGCCAGCCGTTGCGGGCCATGGAGCAGGCTGGCGGCTGCCGGGCCGTTGAAGCGCTGCTGAAGCGCCTGCAGCCGCTCCTTCACCTCCGCCACCGAGAAGCGGCCCAGGCAGGTCTGCTGCCAGATCTCGTCGAAGGCGTCCTCGTAGGTGGCTGCAAGGGCGGCATCACGGCTGCCGGGGGCCAGGTCGGGGATCATCATGGTGCGGTCTCCTGGTCAGCACGCGGCTGCGTGCGCCGCCCTTGTCTTCGACGCGCGTGACATGCCGATGACGGGCCGGTGCGGGCGCGGCGCACCGAGGCTGGCGTGCGGGCCGGCCGGATGCCTTCACGCTGCTGTCACGCTGGGCTGCGCACAGTGCGCCCGCGCCCGTTCCGGGGCGCGCATGCACGCACAGGAGCACCCGATGCAGATTTCCCGCCGCAGCCTTCTTGCCGGCCTGGGCGCCGCCCCGATGCTTTCCGTACCGGCGGCAGCCCTGGCCTCCGGGCCCGAGCCGGCCAAGTCCAGCCGCCCGCTGGTCATCGCGCACCGTGGAGCCAGCGGCTACCTGCCCGAGCACACGCTGGCGGCCTACTGGATGGCCATCGAGATGGGGGCGGACTACATCGAACCCGACCTCGTGAGCACCCGGGACGGCGTGCTGGTGGCCCGGCACGAGAACGCGATCGCCATCCTCAACGCCGACGGCTCGGTGCGCGAGGCCACCACGGACGTGGCCGACCGGCCCGAGTTCGCCAGCCGCCGCAGCACCAAGACCATCGACGGCACGGCCCTCACCGGCTGGTTCACCGAGGACTTCACCCTGGCCGAGCTGCGCACGCTGCGTGCGCGCGAGCGGCTGCCCGCGCTGCGCGTGGCCAACACCCGCTTCGACGGCATGTTCAAGGTTCCGACGCTGGCCGAGATCCTGAGCATGGTGGTCCAGGTCAACCGGCACCGCCGCGAGCGCGCCAACGGCAAGGCCTGGAGGCCCGTGGGCGTCTATCCGGAGACCAAGCATCCGAGCTACTTCCAGGGCATCGGGCTGGCGCTGGAGGAGCCCCTGGTGCGCATGCTGCACCGCTTCGGCTTCAACAGCCGCAAGGACCCGGTGTTCATCCAGTCCTTCGAGACGGCCAACCTGCGCAAGCTCGCAGGCATGACGCGGCTGCCCCTGGTGCAGCTGCTCAACGGCAGCGGCCAGCCCTGGGACTTCACCGTCTCGGGCGACGCGCGCACCTACGCCGACCTGGCCAAGCCCGCCGGCCTGGCCGAGATCGCGAGCTACGCACAGGGCATCGGCGCCAACACCAGCCTGATGATCCCGTTGGTGGCCGGCCGGCTGGGCACGCCCACCACGCTGGTGAGCGACGCCCATGCCGCGGACCTGCTGGTGCACGGCTGGACCTTCCGCGCCGAGAACCAGTTCCTGCCCGACGAGTTCGACAACGGCAGCGACCCGGCCGCGCTGGGCCGCCTGGCGGGACAGGTGAAAGCCTTCCTGGACCTGGGCATGGACGGCTTCTTCACCGACCACGCCTTTCTGGGGGTGCAGGCGCGCGACGCCTGGCGCAGGCGCTGAGCCCTCTCCACGCTCCGCAGCCAAGGATTCTCTTGCGTGTTCCCTGCGCAGGCCCGCTTGCGTGCCGGACAGGGGCCTGACGTTACGCCGTCAACGAACCGTCACCCGATTGTCACTGGCGGTAACGACACTCCTGGAAGACCCGCTGCCGCGGCCCGCTTCGACGGGTTGCGGCCAGGCGGCTCATTCCAGGGACATCGCGAGGGATCCATCCCATGAACATCCGTCAGCGGATCACATTGCTCGTGGTCAACGCGCTCATCGCGCTGGCCGGCATCGGCGGCTTCTCGGTCTACCTGGCCACGCAAAGCGCCAGGGACGTCAAGGCGGTCACCGAGGGCGTGGTGCCCAGCGCCTCCCGCTCGATCGCGCTGATGGGCCAGCTCAAGGACGTGCAGATCGCCGTGCAGGATATGGTGGCCTCCGCCGACACGGCGGCGGTGGAGCAGGCCCTGCTGGCGCTGGCCGAGCGCAAGGCCGTGCTGCAGCGCAGCCTCGAGGAACAGCTTGCCAGCGCCGACACCGCCTCCCAGCGAGGCCTGGTACGGGTCGCCATGGAGGGGCTGTCGAGCTACTTCCAGGCCATCGAGGAAACCGCGCGCTGGAAGCTCTCGGGCCGCAAGGAGCTCGCCGAGGCGACGCTGGCCGGCACCGTCGCCGTCTACCTGCGCGAGCAGGGCGAGTCGCTGCAGGCGCTGCAGGTGGAGAAGACGCGCCGCAAGGACGAGGCCATCGACAGCCTCAACGGCCAGCTGGAGCACAGCAAGGCGCTGCTGGCCTTGCTCACGGCCGGCGGCGTCGTCTCGCTGTTCACGCTGGGACTGCTGCTCTACCGCCAGACCGTGCTGCCCATCGGCGCGATGGAACGCAAGATGACCGCCGTCGCCACGACCCAGGATTTCAGCCAGCGCATGCCGGTGGAGCGCATGGACGAGGTCGGACGCTCGATGGCGGCCTTCAACCTGATGATCGAGCGCATCCAGCAGAGCACGGCGCTGGTGCGGGAGAAGACGGCCGAGGTCCAGGCGATGCTGCACGCCATCCCGCAAGGCATCCTGATGATCGAGACGGGCGGGCGCATCCACCCGGAATATTCCGATCACCTGAAGGTCGTCCTGCAAGATGGCGACTTCGCGGGCCGGGACGTGATGCAGGTGCTGTTCGAGAACAGCAACCTCGGCCGCGACGCGCTGTCGCAGGTGGAGGTCGCCATTGCCGCCTGCGTGGGCGAGGACGCCATGAACTTCGAGTTCAACGTCCACCTGCTGCCCACCGAGTGCGAGAAGACGCTGCCCGGCGGCGCGGTCAAGGTGCTGGACCTGCACTAGGCCCCGATGGTCGACGAGGCCAGCGGCACCGTGACGCGGCTGCTGCTGTGCGTGCGCGACGTCACGGAGCTGCGCGCGCTGGCCCGGGCCTCCGACGCGCAGGCCTGGGAGCTCAAGCTCATCGGCGAGGTGCTGGCCGTGCCGCCGCGCAAGTTCCACGAATTCATCGACGGCACGCTGGAGCTCATCGCGCAGAACCGCCCGCTCATCGAGCGCGGCGACGCGTGCGAGGCCGCGCGCGCGGAATCCGTGGCGGTGATGTTCCGCAACATGCACACGATCAAGGGCAACGCGCGCACGCATGGACTGCTGCTGCTGGCCGAGACGGCGCACCGCGTCGAGGAAAGTTACGACCGCATCCGCAAGGGCCTGGCCGGCTGGGATGCGCAGCAGCTGGCGCGCGAGCTCGACCAGGCGCAGGCCGCGGTCCTCGAATACCAGGACGTGAACGACCTCAAGCTGGGCCGGGGCGGCGCGGGTGGCGTGCCGGGCGACGACGGCTTCGTGAGCGTGCCCGCCGAGCAGGTCACGCGGCTGCAGCTCCTGCTGGACCATGCCGCCTCCTGCCCCGACTTCATCCACGAGGCCCGCTCCGAGGCGCTGCGCATCGGTACCGAGCGCATCGAGGACGCGCTGGCGGACGTGCTCGAATCGCTGCCCGGACTGGCCTCGGAGCTGGGCAAGGAAGTGCCCGTGGCCACCCTGCACGACCACGGCATCGTGCTGCGCACGCAGGCCGTCCCTGCCTTGCGCAACGCCTTCATGCACCTGTACCGCAATGCGCTGGACCACGGCATCGAGGCGGCGGCGCAGCG
>JAEYPG010000510.1 GCA_023410975.1 Pseudomonadota bacterium | reverse complement strand
CACGTGGACCGCACGGGAGGCAGCCGTGTGAACAACCCGATTGACACCGCCGGAGGCATCCAAGTGGATTGTGAAGTGGATAGCCGAGTGGATTGCGAAGTGGATCGCCAAGTTGAAAACCCGGGGGACCAATCCGTGAACGACGCCGTGGACCTGCGCAGTCCTGTTCGGGACAGCGGTTCGGGGGGCGCGTCAAGTGACAGCGCTGGGGACGCAAAACAGGACAGGACAGGCAGCCCTGGTATCGCTAGCACGCGGGATCAACCCCAACCAGTCGCGCGCAGCAGCAGTTTCGTGCCGCGTGCGGATTCTCCGATTATCTGAGGGAACGCCATGAAGCGCCGGATCTACATCGCAGGTGGAAGCAAGGGGGGCGTCGGAAAGTCGATCCAGAGCGTTGCGCTCATCGACACGCTCACATCGCGCGGTGAGAAGGTCTTGTTGATCGAGTCCGACACCTCCAATCCGGACGTCTGGAAGATGTACAGCAGTGAAGTCCAAGCCGAGCTCATTGATCTTGATGACGCAAACGGCTGGATCGATCTGGTGAACGTCTGCGATCAGAATCCGGATCACGCCGTCGTGGTGAACACGGCCGCGCGGAACAACCGGGGCGTGACGGCCTACGGTCAGACGCTCAACAGCACCCTGAGTGAACTGCAGCGCGATCTCGTGACGCTGTGGGTCATCAACCGACAGCGGGACAGCCTGGAGCTGCTGCGCGACTACATGGAGGCCTTGCCAGGGTCGAGAACGCATGTGGTGCGTAACAGCTACTTTGGCGATGAGCGCAAGTTCGAGCTCTACAACAGCTCGCAGATACGCAAGACCGTTGAAGAGGCCGGTGGCCGGTCGTTGACGCTGCCGGACCTGGCTGATCGGGTCAGTGACGATCTCTACAGCCGCCGGCTGTCGATCTCTGCTGCGATGAAGGAATTGCCGCTTGGCAATCGCGCGGAACTGGCCCGCTGGCGCTCGGACGTGCACGCCGTGCTCGGGGCTGTCCTGGATGGCTGATTTCGAATCAGCATTCGAGAAGCTGCTGGGCCGGCAGCCCACGGAGCAAGAGGTCCAGGAGCTCTACCGGGTGAAGAACGCGCTCAACATCGGCGACAACGACGCCTTGTGGATCGTGCTGATGGCCCTGCAGTCGTACGACGCGCTGTATCGTAGGATGCCAGCGGCCATCGGGGAAGAGATGCGCAAGATCGTGGCCGAGCAACGCACGCTGATTGCGCAGACCGCGCAGGCGGAGACCAGGCGCGCATTCGACTCGCTCGCTGAAGCCGTCAGCCAGGCAAGCGTCGCGGTCGCTGCGACGGCAGCCGAGTCCCGACGCGTTCTGGCGTGGGGCTGGGCCATGCTGGCGCTGCTTGGGTTCGGTTCGCTGTGCATGGTGGTCGGGGCCTTGCTGGCGACTGGTCATGCTCCACCCTGGCTGAGACAACCGGCGGGAACGGGCGTGGCGACCACCCTGTTCAGTGCGCTTGCGCAGACCCCCGCCGGCTGGATCGCAGCGCTTGCAGGCGGTGCGGCCGCAGCGATGGCGCTCTGGCAGTCCAGAGCCGAAGTCCGCGCGGGGCAGCGTCTGGGCATGGTGGCATCCGCCCTTTGCCTCATCGCGCTGTGCGTTGCTTTCCTGCTGCCGACGCTGTGACCTGTACTCGGCGGGCGCTGCTGGCGCCGCCGGTCTGGGCTCTCGCCTGCGACCGACTGCACCACTACCAGTGCAGAACAACATGCGTCGCCCATGCCCGATCACCGGCCTGGACCCCGGCGGCCGGGCCTGGTGGCCTTGCCCGTTACGATCTTGGCCAGCAATCGCTAACGCTGCCGCTGCTCGCACCGCGCGTCGGCAGCAGCACGCGGCCAGGGCAGCACAGCGGTCTGGCGTCGCCGCTCGCGACAATTTGCACCCGGTATTCAGCACACTGGCACCGCGCACCCGCAGCGCCAGCGTGCTCCGAAAGGGTCACGGTATTCAGATCGCGGCCTCGGACATGGCACCAGCCTTCACCGCCAACTCGCGCACCGCGTCCCAGGCGCGCAGCTTCAGGTCCTCGCCGGCACCGAACCAGGCGCTCGCCATGCGTGTGTCGTCGGTCCTGCCGCGCTCGTGGTCCACGTAATCCGTGACCGCGTTGAGCAGCGCCCACGCGCTGCTCGTGCCGCACAGGTCCGCGCCGATCTGCTCGCCTCCGAAGAGGTCCATGAGGCGCTTGTAGCCCCGGCTGGTGCGCACATCCGGCGCCGGCTTGCCCTTGGGCGTGGCCTGGACGGACAGCAGCAGATCGGCCATGAACTTGTCGGCCTGCGCTTCGCCCACCGCAACCTCGGCCAGCAGCCGGGCCTCCACCAGCCAGCGCTCCCACACGGACGCCACGATGCCGAGTTGCTGGCGCACGGCCTCGCCGTCGAACTTCTGGACGTGCGGGACTCGCACGCACTGCACGACAGCACCTTCGGTCTTGTCGGCCTCGGTCTGCCCCAGGCCGACCGCGCCGGCGGCCATCGTCAGCGTGTTGTGGCAGACCACGCGCACCGTCGTGAACTTGGCGACCGTGGCCATGGTGCCGTCGTAGCTCGTGGCCAGGAGCACGTAGGGCCGCACCACGTCGTGGCCGATCACCGGCGCGCCGTCGCTCACCTTCGCGAGCCCCCACACGCGCCGGCCCTCTGCGAGCACGCCCGCGGTTTCCAGGCTGAAGCCGCCCAGGTCAGCGAGCTTGCCGAAGAACTCCAGGACCTCGCCCGGCTGAACTACCCGGTAGTCCGTAGCGACCACCGAAAGCGCAGCACCCGTGTCGGAGCGGTAAAGCACGTCCCGGCCCGCCATCGCCTCGATGCGATCCGAGGCACCGGCATGGGCGCGCTGGAACAGGACCGGCGTGCGCTCGACGTTGTAGGCCAGGCCTGCCTCGCGGCGCCAGGTGTCGAGGTCCGCGCCAGCGGTCAGGCGCTGGCCGAGCTTGTGCCAGGGAGCATCGCCGACGTAGGCAATCGCGGCTTGGCCAGTGGAGGTGTCGATCATGTGGGACATGGCGTTTCTCCGGTGGATGACAACGTGATGCTGCCATGGCGAAATAGTACGTCGTTACGCGTAACGAGTCAATGACGTTACGCGTATCATGGGAACATGGACAGCCTCAAGCCCAAGCCCGCCGCCAAATCGAACAAGGAGCGCCAGGAGGCATTGCGCAAGCGCCGCGAGGAGCAAGGCATGACGGAGCTGCGCGGCCTGTACGCCCCCACGGAACTGCATGGGGAGATCAAGCAGCACATCCGGCGTTGGCTCAAGAACAGGCGCTGAGGTGCTCCGCCCCCTGCACCGCGGAAGGTGCCGCGCCGGCACTGTGATCACCGGCCGGGAGGATGGGCTCCGATGGCACCGTGGCTCGGGCTTGTAGGCGACTCGACATGCCCCTGGTTGCCGGCAAGCCGTCCAGGCTCTCGACATTCATGCCAGCGCAGGCCGGAGCGCCGCGCCCTTATCGATCGAGGTACCGCGCCAGAGGCCGTGCCAGTGAGTGCAGCACGCTGGCGCGCCCGTCCCGGTTCAGCCTACCGGCAGTCCATTGAGAAAGTTGCGCTTGTCTGCGTACACCTTGCGCAGGTGGGCCAGCCAGACCGCCCGCTGTGGCGCATGCATGCGCTGAGCGATCTCCGCGACCAGCTGGAGCTCCATCCGATACGGGCTCGTGGCCCGATGCATCGCCGCGTCAAGGACCCGCATGAGAAGCGCTGCGGCCGTATCCCGCTGCGCAGCATCGAGCTGCAGCGCGATGGTGCGCAGCGTGACCAGGGAACAGCTCGCTGGTGGCTGCACCAGCTGCGCGGCTTCGCTCCAGCGGTTCTCGGCGCACAGGATCTGCGCACGCAGCGTGACGTCGTTGGGACCGTAGCGCCCGGCCACCGTCTCGTGAACCTGCAGCCAGGCCAGCACGCTGTCCCGCAGCGCCGCGACATCGTGCCCGGCGGCCTTGGCGGCCTCGAGCAGCGCGTGGAAAGCCTCCACCCCCGGTCGACGCTCGAACTGCTGTCGCCGCAGTGCCAGCGCTTCATCGAGACGCCCTTCCCCCTCAAGAAAGCGCAGCAGTGCCTCGTTCAGGCGCTCATTGTCCGGAAACGCCCGGCAGCCTTCCTGCGCTTGCAACAGCGCCTCGCGATGGCGGCCATGCTGCGCCAGGAAGTCGACCACCGCCGCATGGCCCTGTGGTGTCGCCAGGTCCTCGCGCAGCACGGCCAGCGCACCGTCGATGTCGCCCGAACGCTTGAGCTGCTCCAGGTGCATGCGCTCGATCTGACACAGATTGATGTCCGGCCGCAGAGGCAGGCCGGCGTACCGGCCCTTGCGGCGCGCCGTGGCCTGCTCCCAGTGCACCTGCTCGGCCCGCAGCGCGTCCCTGGCTGCCCGCCAGCGCCGCTGCAGCGCCTGGCGCAGGCCATGCCGCGCGGCCTCGCCCATGGCGGCCTCGGCCGCCGCGGGATCGAAGCTCTCGATGGGGTCCTCCAGCAACAGCTGCAGATACGTTTCGCCAAACGCCCCAGGCTGCGGCCCGGCGGCATCCAGGCAAGCGAGCCACTCGGCGCCGATGGCGCGGCACAGCTCGCCAAACTCGTCACCGGAGTCGTCAGCCTGGTTCATCAGCTCCCAGGCACGCCGCAACGCGTGACCGCCTAGCATCACGGCCACCTGCGCGTCACGGGCGCAGGTCTGTCGCAACAGCGGCAGCACGGCCTCGCCGCGGCGCACGTACTCTCGGCCTTCGCCCAGCTTGATGTAATGGCGCCCCGGCGCAAGCATCCCATCGACGATGGCCTCAAGCTCGGCCGGGTCGCACGCCACCTGGCTCGCGCGGCGCCAGCACTGCAACTCACG
>JAEYPG010000509.1 GCA_023410975.1 Pseudomonadota bacterium | reverse complement strand
GCCTGCACCTGCGCCAGGTCGCGGCTGCCCTTGGCGCGGTTGGCGCCCTCGCTCATCACCGCCAGGTTGCCGGCGGCGTAGCCCGCGGCGTCGAAGACGCGGTCCACGCAGGCGTCGGTGGGGCGCTCCAGCGCCTGCGTCAGCGGCTCGCGCGTGACGGGGCAGTGGCCGACCTCGATCTGGCGCAGGAAATGCGGCGTGACCTGCAGCGTCTCGAAGTCGCGCCCGCGCTCCCAGGCCTGCAGCCGCAGCCGCAGCCACTCGCGCACCGAGGGCGTGGCCGCGCGCGCGCGCCTGCCAAAGCGCGCCTGCCCCGCCTCCCAGCCCTGGCGCAGCGCGCTGCCCGGCCCCAGCCAGGCCGGCGGCGGCGCCAGCGCGTGGCGCGCGTGCTCCCAGCCGATGTCGAAGCCCACCGGGTCTTGCACCGGCGTGTCGAACTCAAGCCTCCCCTGGGTGGTCATGTCGCGGCTCCTGGACAACTGTGTTCAGATCCTGTGGATTCATACAGTATGCCCTTGATGTAGCTCACCCGGTGAGCCTGTGGACAAGCCCGTGGGGATAATCCGCCGGCGGCCTTGCCGGGCCGCTTGCCGGGCCGCTTGCCGGCGGTGCCGCGCGTGCCGCGCCGAGGGGCGCGGCGCAGGGGAGCGGGTGGTGTCAGGCCCGTGTCCGAAAGCGGTTGTTACGATTTCCGCCGATGCGCGCCAGGGAGGGAGGCCCGTGGACCGTACCGAACGCTTCTACCGGATCGAGATGCTCATCCGCAGCCGTGCCGGCGGCGGCTGCGTGAGCTTCGCGGAGCTGATGGACGAGCTGGGCGTCTCGCGCGCCACGCTCAAGCGCGACCTGGAGTACCTGCGCGAGCGCATGAACGCGCCCATCGTCTACGACCGCTTCGCCAACGGCTACCGCTTCGCCACGCCGGCCGAGGGCGCGCGTGCCAGCGCCGCGGCCCGGGCCGCGCACGAGCTGCCGGGACTGTGGTTCAGCGAGGGCGAGATCCACGCGCTGCTGACCATGCACCAGCTCATCCGCGGCCTGGACGAGGGCGGCGTGCTGGCGCGCCACCTGCAGCCGCTGCTGGAGCGGCTGCACGGCATGCTGGGCCGCAGCGACGGCGAGTCGCGCGAGCTGATGAAGCGCGTGAAGATCGCCAGCCCGGCCCGGCGCCCGGTGGCGGCGCGGCATTTCGAGGTGATCGGCAGCGCGCTGACGCGGCGCCAGCGCGTGCACATGCGCTACCGCACGCGCAGCCGCCAGGAGGTCACCGAGCGCGTGGTCTCGCCGCAGCGCCTGGTGCACTACCGCAACACCTGGTACCTCGACGCCTGGTGCCACCTCACCGAGAAGCTGCGCCGCTTCGCGCTGGACGCGGTGCTGGAGGCGCGGCTGGTGGAGCAGCGCGCGCGCGACGTGGGCCTGCGCACCGTGGAGGCGGAGCTCGACGCGGGCTACGGCATCTTCGCCGCCTCGGCCAAGGGCAAGCTGCAGTGGGCCACGCTGCGCTTCACGGCCGAGGCCGCGCAGTGGGTGGCGCACGAGCAGTGGCACCCGGCGCAGCAGGCCACGCTGGAGCGCGACGGCACGCTCACGCTGCAGCTGCCCTACGCCTCGGACACCGAGCTGGTGATGGACGTGCTGCGCCACGGCGAGCACGTGCGCGTGATCCAGCCCGAGCGCCTGGCCGCGCTGGTGGCGCAGCGCCTGCAGGAGGCCGCGCGCCAGTACCCCGGCGCGGGCTGAGGTCCAATCGGGGGCTTATGACCCGATTCCTGCACACCGCCGACTGGCAGATCGGCCGCCAGTACGGCCGCTTCGCTCCCGACGACGCGATCCCGCTGGCCGAGGCGCGCTTCCTGGCCGTGGAGCGCATCGCCGCGCTGGCGCGCGAGCGCGGCGTGGACGCCGTGCTGGTGGCCGGCGACGTGTTCGACGCCCAGACCGTCTCCGAGCGCACGCTGCGCCGCCTGTTCAACGCGCTGGCGGCCTTCGAGGGCCCCTGGGTGCTGATTCCCGGCAACCACGACGCGGCCCTGGCCGAGAGCGTGTGGACGCGCGCGCGGCGCCTGGGCGCCATCCCGCCCCACGTGCACCTCATCGCCACGCCGGGCGCGCGCGTGTTCGCCGACATCGGCCTGGCGGTGCTGGGCGCGCCGCTGACGCAGCGCCACACCCATACGGACCTCACCGAGGCCTTCGACGCCCTGGAGACGCCCCCCGGCCTGCTGCGCGTGGGCCTGGCGCACGGCAGCGTGCAGGGGCTGCTGGCCGAGGAGGTGGACTCGGCCAACCCGATCGCCCCCGACCGCGCGCGCCGCGCCCGCCTGGACTACCTGGCGCTGGGCGACTGGCACGGGCTCAAGCAGATCGACGAGCGCACCTGGTACAGCGGCACGCCCGAGGCCGACCGGTTCAAGGGCAACGCGCCGGGGCACGTGCTGGAGGTGGAGATCGCGGCGCCGGGCGCGCTGCCCGTCGTGACGCCGCATGCCGTGGGCCGCTACCGCTGGCAGGCGTGGAGCGAGGCGCTGTCGCTGGCCGGCGACGTGGACCGGCTGGGCGAGGCGCTGGCCGCGCTGGGCGCGGACGACGTGCTCGACCTGACGCTGTCGGGCCGGCTGGACCTGGCGGCGCACCAGCGGCTGCAGGCGCTGCTGGGCGAGGCGGGGGCGCGGCTGCGCAGCCTGCAGGTCGAGCAGGAGGCGCTGCGGCTGGCACCCACGGAGGAGGACGTCGAGTCGCTGCGCGCCGACGGCTACCTGGGCGAGGTGCTGGGCGAGCTGCGCGCGCGCCAGGAGGGCGACGAGGTGGCGCGCGAGGCGCTGTCGGTGCTGGCCGGGCTGCTGCGCGAGCGCCAGCAGGCGCAGGAGCAGGAGGAAGCGGCATGAAGCTGCAGCGCCTGCGCATCGAGCAGTTCAAGCAGTTCCGCCAGCCGCTGGAGCTGGCCGGGCTGGAGCCGGGGCTGAACCTGTTCACGGGGCCCAACGAATCGGGCAAGAGCACGATCGTGCGCGCCATCCGCGCGGCCTTCTTCGAGCGCTACCGTTCCAGCAGCGTGCGCGACCTGCAGCCCTGGGGCGACGGCAGCGCCAGCCCCAGCGTGGAGCTGGAGTTCGAGAGCGGCGGGCGCAGCTGGCGGCTGCACAAGCAGTTCCTGCAGCGCAAGCGCTGCCGGCTGCAGGTGGACGCGCAGGCGCTGGAGAACGACGAGGCCGAGCAGCGGCTGTGCGAGCTGCTGGGCTTCCAGCTGGCGGCGCGCGGCGAGAGCAAGCCGGAGCACTGGGGCATCCCGGGGCTGCTGTGGATCGAGCAGGGCGGCAGCCACCACATCCGCGACGAGGTGCTGCACGCCACCGACCACCTGCGCACGGCGCTGCAGGGCTCGCTGGGCGAGGTTGCCAGCACCGCCGGCGACGACGTGCTGGCGCGGGTGCGCACGGAGCGCAACGCGCTGCTGACCGAGAAGAAGGGCGAGCCGCGCGGCGACTACGCCGAGGCGATCGCGCTGCGCGAGCAGTTGCAGGCCGAGCTGCAGGAGACGCAGCAGCGGCTGGCCCAGTACCGCGAGCAGGTGGACCGGCTGGGCCAGGTGCAAGCCGAGATCGCGCTGGACGAGGCCGAGCGGCCCTGGGAGCCCTTCGAGGCGCGGCGTGCCGAGGCGCAGAAGCAGCTCGACGGCCTGCAGGCCGCGGCCGAGCAGCTGCAGCGCCAGCGCGAGCAGCTCGCGCCGCTGCAGCGGCAGATCGACCTGCTGCAGCAGCAGATCGAGGCCCATGCGCGGCAGCAGCGCTCGCTGGCCCAGCGCGAGGCGGCGCTGGCCGCGGCGCTGCAGGCGCAGGAGCTGGCCGCGCAGCGCTTGGC
>JAEYPG010000329.1 GCA_023410975.1 Pseudomonadota bacterium | reverse complement strand
CCTGCCCACCACGCGCCGCGCCGGCACGAAGCCTTTCCTGATCGAGGGCCTGAACGCCGCCACGGCCGAGTGGGAGCCGATCCAGCCGGGCCAGCAGTACCGCGAGCTGCAGGTCGGCGTGCAGCTGGCCAACCGCCACGGCGCGCTCAACGAGATCGAGTACTCGGAGTTCGTGCAGAAGCTGCAGCCCTTTGCCGACAGCGTGGGCGCGGCGGTCGAGATCCCCGACATGCTGGAGGCGGTGTCGCGCGCCAAGGAACTGGACCATTTCGCCAACCAGCACGACGCGCTGCTGTCGGTGCAGCTGGTGGCGCACGGCCAGCCCTGGTCGGTGGCCTACCTGCAGCAGGCCACGCTCAAGCACGGCTTCCTGCCGGGCTCGGTGCCGGGCCGGCTGGTGCTGCCGGGCGCCGGGGAGGGGGCGCCACCGGTGCTGGTGCTGTCCTTCGATGCCAAGGCCGCGCTGGCCGAGGACACGAACGGCGAGGCCGCCGTGGTGCGCGTGGCGCAGCTGAGCCTGGACGTGCCGCAGACGCCGGAGACGGACGGCCCCTTCGAAACCTGGCTCAAGGCCATGTCCACGCTGTCCACGGAGCTCGACGCCACGCTGGTGGACGAGGCGAACCATCCCGTGGTGCCGGAAGCCTTCGCGCCGATCAAGACGGAGCTCGAAGGCCTCTACAGCCAGCTGGAAGCGCGCGACCTGGCCGCGGGGTCGGCGGCGGCACGGCGGTTGTTCAGCTGACGGGCCGCGTCCGGAAAGCCCGCAAGCGAAAGCGGCTTCCCTGCGAGGGGAAGCCGCTTTGTCGTTGGGGCGGACCGTCCGGGCCGCCCTCCTCACGCCGCGATCAGCGGATGAACTTGTCGCCCTTGCGCAGCAGCTTCGTGCTGGCGCCGGCGCTGGCGATGCCGGCGGATTCGGCGCGGCCGGCACCCGGAGGCGTCGGGTCCTTGGCGAACTGCAGCGTCACCGCCGCCACCGCGTGCAGGTTCACGTTGTAGCCAAAGCGGTTGACGTTGGTGAAGGTGTCGCAGGCCTGGTGGTAGCACGGGTCGTAAGCCACGCCCGCGGAGCCGCCCCACAGCGCCGCCTCTTCCGGCGTCTTGATGCCTTCGGCGCCGGTGAACAGGCCGCCCGCCGGGATGCCCGCGCCGATGAAGCCGAAGTAGTCCGAACGGCCGTCGAAGTCCGTGCCCTTGAAGGCCAGGCCGCGGCGCTCGTAGAAGCCCTCGAAGGCCTTCTCGATCTCCGCCGAGCCTTCTGGCCCCGGGCCGGCGCCGGTGTTGTCGGAGTTGTCGCCGTCGTAGATGAAGAAGCCGTAGTTCGGCGAGGCGATCATGTCGAAGTTCAGGTACAGCGCGATGCGGCGCTGCTGCCATGGCGCCAGCGAGGCGACGTAGTAGCTGGAGCCCACCAGTCCCGACTCCTCGCCGCCCCACAGCGCGAAGCGGATGCGGTTGCGCGGGTGCACCTTGGAGAGCTGCTTGGCGGTTTCCAGGATCGCGGCCACGCCCGAGCCGTTGTCGTTGATGCCAGGGCCCTCGGGCACCGAGTCCAGGTGCGCGCCCACCATCACCACCTGGTCCGGATCGCCGCGCTTGGATTCGGCGATCACGTTGCTGGTGGCAACCGTTTCCATGCGCGTGTCGGTCTTGATGCGCATGCTCAGCCCCTTGATGCCCCGCAGCGTGTCGCCCTCGGCCATCGTCACGGAGGTCACGGGCAGCTTGCCGTTGAAGTCTGCGCCCAGCGTGCCGTTGATCTCGCCCTCGGTGTTGTTGACGATGACCACGCCCACCGCACCGGCCGCCTGCGCATTGAGCGCCTTCTCGGCGAAGGTGCATTCGCCGCGGCCGACAAGGGCGATGTGGCCCTTGGGGAAGCCGGCGAAGTCGCTGGCCTCGCAGCCGGGCGTGGCATCGCCGGGCTGGAAGGTCACCGGTGTCACGGGCGCCGTCACGTCGCCGCTGGGCGAGTAGGACAGGATGTCGTTGTCCACGTCGCGCTGCGTGGGGGCCGTGACCTGCAGCACTGCGGGCGAGAGCTCCTCGAACGTGCGGAACTTGAAGTACTGCCGCCGCACGTCGTAGCCGGCGTCGCGGAACACCTTCATGGCGTAGCGGGCCGAGGCGTTGAAGCCTTCCGTGCCCGAGGCGCGCGTGCCGCCGTTGGCGTCGGCGATGTCCTGCAGCGCCTTCTGGTGCTTGCGCACCTCGCTGAAGGTGACGCACTCGAGCAGCTTCGGGATGGTGTCGTTGACGCGACTGGGCCGCGTGCACTGCGCCGGCAGGGCCTCGGGCGCCGCGTCGGCCACTGCGGCGGGCTGCTCGGTGGCGGCCAGGGCGGCCGTGCTTTCCATCGCCGTGCCGCCGTCACCGCCGCCGCCGCAACCGGCCAGCATCCCCGCCGCCAGCGCGACGCCCCACCAAGCGGGGAATCTGACCGGGACGGGGCCGTGCGCGTGATCCATGGACTTCATGCCGCAACTCCTACTTTGTGCTGCCGGCCCGCAGGGCCGGCATGTTGCTGAAGCCGGCCAGGGCGGCCGGGGGCGGGGAAGCGGCGGCAAACCGCAATCCTTTTGCCGTGGGTTGCCCCCGGAACGCAGGGGCGCCTTGCCTACACTGGCGGCATGTCCATGACTGCTTCCGATTCCGCCGCCGGCGGCGCGACCGCGCCGGCCGGGGCTGCCGCCCGCGCGGCCGAGCTGCGCAAGCTG
The DNA here is from genome assembly GCA_023410975.1 of Pseudomonadota bacterium. Classification (GTDB taxonomy): domain Bacteria; phylum Pseudomonadota; class Gammaproteobacteria; order Burkholderiales; family Burkholderiaceae_C; genus Azohydromonas. The sequence continues at coordinate 117 of JAEYPG010000329.1, read as the reverse complement.
CTGCACCACCACGCGCACCAGTACTACGTGCTGGACGCTCCCGAGATTCCCGACGCCGAGTACGACCAGCTCTTCCGCGAGCTGCAGTCGCTTGAGGAGCAATACCCCGGGCTGCGC
>JAEYPG010000310.1 GCA_023410975.1 Pseudomonadota bacterium | reverse complement strand
CAGAATGCACGCGCGTCACAGAACCTGGTGTTCTGCACTTCTTGTGGAAGGATTTTATACGCCGGATAGACATGCCTAACTTCCATCTTCAATTCGATCGCATCTCCTTCTGGCTTGGTTTTCTTGCAGCAACACTATTATGGTGGCTGGTTAGTCGGATCCGCCCGCTGCTGCCGCAGTGGCGCGAGCTGCAGCAGGCCGCACGCGCCGCGGTGCACGCGCCGCGCACGCCGGTGTACGCCGGCGACGTGGCCTTCCGCATGACCGACTTCGCCACCCGCAACGCCGAGCGCGCCGGCGTGGCGCAAGCCATCCAGTTCAAGACGGCCGATGCGCTGCAGCGCCCGGCGCCTGCCGACACGGGTGTGCTGATGCTCAACCCGCCCTACGGGGAGCGCCTGGCACCCAAGGGCCACGGCCAGGCGCCGGCCGCGGCGCGCGAGAGCTTCGAGGGCGGCGGCAGCTCGGAAGCCTTTTTCACCGGGCTGGCGTCGCACTGGAAGCGCCACTACGCCGGCTGGACCGCGTGGGTTCTCACACCCGACATGAAATTGCCCTCGCTCATGCGGCTCAAGGAGAGCCGCCGCGTGCCGATGTGGAACGGCCCCATCGAATGCCGGCTGTTCCGCTTCGACCTCGTGGCCGGCTCGGCACGCCGCGCGGCCCCTGCAGCGCCCGGCGACGACGCGCCCAGCGCATGAAGCGACTGCGATGAAGTGCTTCTCCTGGCTCCCGTGCTCAGCCGAGCGCGCTCACGCCCAGCCAGGACAGCGCCGCCAACGGCGCAGTGTCGGCCCGCAGCACGCGCGAGCCCAGCGTCACGGGCACGAAGCCATGGTCACGCACGGTGGCCTCCTCGACGCCGGAGAGGCCGCCTTCCGGGCCGCTGAGGAAGGTCACGGGCTGCGACAGCGGCGACGGCACGGCGCGCGGCAAGGGCTGCGTGTCCGCCGCCAGGCTCAGCACCAGGCGCTGGCCCGGCTCGGCATCGAGCTGCAGCCACTCGTGCAGTGTGCGCATGGGCAGCAGCACCGGCACGCGGTTGCGCCCGCACTGCTCGCACGCGGACACCGCCACGGCTTGCCAGTGCGCCACCTTGCGCGCGGCGCGCTCGTCAGCCAGGCGCAGCACCGAGCGCTCCATGAGCAGCGGCTGGATGGCGGCGACACCGAGCTCGGCGGCCTTTTCCACCAGCGCGTCCATACGGTCGTTGGCCGGCACGCCCAGCGCCAGCGTCACCGGCATGGGCAGCTCGCGCTCCAGCGGCTCGTGCTCCAGCACCTGCACGCTCACCGAGCGCCGGCCCATCTGCAGCACCTGGGCGCGCCACTGGCCGCCTCGGCCATCGAACAGTGTCACGCTGGCGCCCGGCTGCAGGCGCAGCACCTGGACATGACGGGCTGCCGCCTCGGGCAGGTCGATTTCCGCGCCGGCCGACAGGGCCAGCGCCACATGCATACGGGGATTCATTGCGGCCGCGAGTGTGCCGCAGTGCCGGGCGCCGTCCGCGCTGCCGGGGCGCGGAGACGGGTCATCAAGGGCTCGAAGGGAGTTTCGGCATGAATTTCGACGCACCGACAACCATTTCGGGCCTGCTGGTGGGCATCGTGGTGGGGCTCACCGGCGTGGGCGGCGGCGCCCTGATGACGCCGATCCTGGTGCTGTTCTTCGGCATCGCGCCGCAGACGGCCGTGGGCACCGACCTGCTGGTGGCAGCCGTCACCAAGATGTTCGGCACCGCCGTGCACCACCGCCACGGCAGCGTGGACTGGCAGGTGGTGCGCCGCCTGGCGCTGGGCAGCCTGCCCGCGGCGGCGCTGACGCTGGTGTGGATGCAGTGGTCGGGATCGCAGCGCGTGAGCGACGGCTTGATCATCAACGCCGTGGCCGTGGCGCTGATGGCCACCGCCGCGGGCATGCTGCTCAAGCCCTGGCTGCACCAGGCCGGGCGCCGCCAGCGCATCGGCCAGCCCGAGGTGTTCAAGAAGCTGCAGCGCTGGCTGACCTCGGTGGCCGGCGCGGTGCTGGGCGTGCTGGTGACGCTGACATCCATCGGCGCCGGCGCGCTGGGCACGGTGATGATGGTCCACCTCTACCCGCTGCGGCTGACGCCGCACAAGCTCGTGGGCACCGACCTCGCGCACGCCATACCGCTGGCGCTGATCGCGGGCCTGGGCCACCTGCTCATCGGCAACGTCAACGGCACGCTGCTGGTGAACCTGCTGCTGGGCTCCATCCCCGGCGTGCTGCTGGGCTCGATGGTGGCCTCCAAGGTGCCCACGCGCTGGGTGCAGGGCTCGATCTCGGTGGTGCTGGTGACGGTGGGCGTGAAGATGCTGCTGCACTGAGCGAGCGCGCCAGCGCCGCCTCTTGAGGCCCCGGCACGCCGGGGCCTCGGCCTTTCAGGGCCTCAGGAATCGACCTTGGCCTGCTGCTGATCGCGCAGCTCGCGGCGCAGCACCTTGCCCACGGGCGACTTGGGCAGGTCGTTGCGGAACTCCACCACCTTGGGCCGCTTGTAGCCGGTCAGGTTGGCTTCGCAGTAGCCGCGCACCTGGTCCTCGGTGAGAGCCGGGTCCTTCTTGACGATGATCACCTTCACCGCCTCGCCGGCCTTGCCGTCGGGCACGCCCACCGCGGCGCACTCCAGCACGCCGGGCAGCTGCGTGAGCACGTCCTCGACCTCGTTCGGGTACACGTTGAAGCCGCTGACGAGGATCATGTCCTTCTTGCGGTCCACGATGCGGAAGTAGCCGCGCTCGTCCATGGTGCCGATGTCGCCGGTGCGGAAGAAGCCGTCGGCGGTCATGGCGCGCACGGTCTCGTCGGGGCGCTGCCAGTAGCCGGCCATGAGCTGCGGGCCGCGCACCGCGATCTCGCCGGGCTGCCCTGGCGGCACCGGGTTGCCGGCGTCGTCCAGCACGGCCAGCTCGGTGCTGGGCAGCGGCAGCCCGATGGTGCCGTTGAACTGCGTGTTGTTCACCGGGTTGCACGACACGGAGGGCGAGGTCTCCGACAGCCCGTAGCCCTCGACGATGGCGCAGCCCGTCTTCTGCAGCCACAGCCGCGCCGTGGCCTGCTGCACCGCCATGCCGCCGCCCACGCAGATGACGAGGTGGCTCCAGTCCACCGTGCCGAAGTCCTTGTGGTTGGCCAGCGCGTTGAACAGCGTGTTGACGGCCGGGAAGCTGTGGAAGCGCTGCTTGGACAGCGTCTTGAGCAGCGCCGGCAGGTCGCGCGCGTTGGGGATGAGGATGCAGCAGCCGCCCACGCGCATGGACAGCAGCACGATCGTGGAGAAGCCGAAGATGTGATAGATCGGCAGCGCGCAGACGGTGACGAGCTGCTCGCCCTGCACGACCCGCCCCAGCGCCGGCTGGTACCAGGCCTCGGACTGAAGGATGTTGGCCACCAGGTTGCGATGCAGCAGCACCGCGCCCTTGCTCACGCCGGTGGTGCCGCCGGTGTACTGCAGCACCGCCACGTCGTCCGGGCCCACGGCGGGGAACTTGGGCGTCTGGCCGCGCCCGCGCGCCAGCGCTTCGTTGAAGCGGATCGCCTTGGGCAGCGAGAAGGCCGGCACCATCTTCTTGACGCGGCGCACCACGTGGTTCACCAGTGCGCCCTTGACGAAGCCGAGCAGGTCGCCCATGGCCGCAAGCACCACCGTGTGCAGCTGCGGCAGCTCGCCCAGCACGCGCTGCAGCGTGGCGGCGAAGTTCTCCAGCACCACGATGGTCTGGGCGCCCGAGTCGTGCAGCTGATGCTCCAGCTCGCGCGCGGTGTAGAGCGGGTTGACGTTGACGACGATGCAGCCCGCGCGCAGCACGCCGGCCATGGCCACCAGGTACTGCGGCGTGTTGGGCAGCATGATCGCCACCCGGTCGCCCTTCTTGAGTCCTTGGGCCTGCAGGAAGGCGGCAAACGCGGCCGAGAGCGTGTCGATGCGCCCGTAATCGAAGCTGCGGCCCAGGAAGGTGCAGATGGGCAGGTTGCGGTGCCGCTGGAAGCTTTCTTCCAGCAGGGCCACCAGGGAGGGGTACAGGGACGTGTCCACTTCTGCCGGCACGCCTTCGGGGTATTGCTTCAACCAGGTTTTTTCCATGTGCCGACAGCGATTTCTCAACTGGGGACATTCTGGGCCGGCCCCGCAGGGCAGGCATGAGGGGATTCGATAGCGGCCCTCGTGCCCGGCGCATGCGCGCCGGACCAGCAATAAAAAGGCCGCCCGCGGGCGGCCTTGGGACAGGTTCGTGCCGTGGCTACTCCACCGCCTTGACCATCTCCTCCACGACCTTCTTGGCGTCGCCGAAGACCATCATGGTCTTGTCCATGTAGA
>JAEYPG010000295.1 GCA_023410975.1 Pseudomonadota bacterium | reverse complement strand
GCGCTGCCGGCGTTCACGTTTTCCACCGAGGAGCCGATGAGCGTCTTGATCTCCTTGGCCGCCGCGGCGCTGCGCTGCGCGAGGCCGCGCACCTCGCCGGCCACGACCGCGAAGCCGCGGCCATGCTCGCCGGCCCGCGCGGCCTCCACCGCCGCGTTCAGCGCCAGGATGTTGGTCTGGAAAGCGATGCCGTCGATGGTGCCGATGATGTCGGCGATGCGGCGCGACGACTCGCTGATGCGCCCCATGCTGGCCACGACCTGCGCCACCACCTGGCCGCCGCGCCCGGCGGACTCGGCCGCTGCGCTGGCGAGCTGGTTGGCCTGGCGCGCGGTGTCGGCCGCCTGCGTCACGGTGGCAGTGATCTCCTCCATCGAGCTGGCCGTCTCTTGCAGGTTGCTCGCCATCTGCTCGGTACGGGCCGACAGGTCGTGGTTGCCGTGCGAGATCTCGGCCGATGCCGCCGACACCGACTCCACGCCGTGGCGCACCTCGGTGACGATGCCTCGCAGCTGCCCCGACATCGCGCCGATGGCGTTCATGAGCTGACCCAGCTCGTCGCGGCGCTCCACTTGCGGCCGCCGCGTGAGGTCACCCCCGGCGATGGCCTGTGCCACCTGCACCGCCTCGTGCAGCGGGCGCGTGATCGAATAGACCATCCAGGCCACGCCGGCCACGCTCACGACGAGCATGCCGGCCATCAGCAGCCAGCCGATCTGCTCCACGCGCGTGGCGTGCGCCAGCGTCTCGGCCTTGGCCTCGTCGCGCAGCCGCTGCTGCAGCGCCACATATTCGTCGATCTGGCGCACATACTCGGCAGCCCGCGGCTTGAGCTGTTCCTCCACCAGCGCCAGCATCACCGCGCTTTCGCCGCTGTCGCGAACTTCACCGACCTTGCGCACGATTTCCAGTGTCGCCTTGCGCGCCTGCGCGACTTTCTCCAGCGCCTGCTTTTCCACCTCGGTGTCCGCAACCTCGGTGACGCTCTTTTGCAGCTCGGTCACCGCTGCAATGATTTCCTTCACGCGCGGCGCCAGCGTTTCATTGAGCAGCGGCTCGGAGCTGATGGCGCGCACCAGCACGCCCTGCACGCCGGCATCCGTAAGCCCCTTCCAGCGCAGCGCCATGCTGATGCGCCTGTCGTGTTCCTCAACGTTTTCGAGGGCATGGTGCAACGCACCCTTGGTCAGGCTCTGGATGCCGATGCCGGCCGCGATCAGCGCCACCAGCGCCATCAGGGAAAATGTCCAGAGCCGTTTGGCGACTGAAATATTGTTGAGAAATTTCATTTCGGGAATTTTTCTAGTTGATGCAGTTGAAATACTGGGTGGGTACTGCACTGCCCCTTTCGGCTGAAGCGGGAGCCTTTAAAGCACCCGAAGCCCGAACCTCGGGAAAACCTCTAATCGCGTTGGCGCAATATGTGGCCCAGGCGGCCGGAATTGTTCCCTTGCAGGCCGAGCCAATGCCGCTGCACCGGATTTGGGTCACGATAGAGGCATGGATACCTCTTCTTCAGACTCCAGCCGCGCCGCCTCCGGGCGGGCTCCTGAATCGTCCCCGGACGCCACTGCCTCGGTGCCAAGCCCAAGCGCCCCGCCTTCCCTGGCTGACGCCCGCAGCGCCTGGGTGGCCACAGAGGCGCCCGAGCGCGCCAAGCCCTCGAACTACCCGCCGCCCTTCGCGGCACTGATGGCCGGGCGCAGCAAGCGCCCGCTGGGCGACCTGTTCGGCTTGAGCAATTTCGGCGTCAACCTCACCACGCTGCAGCCCGGCGCGCAGTCCGCGCTGCGGCACGCCCACAGCCGGCAGGACGAATTCATCTACATCCTGCAGGGCAACCCGATGCTGCACACCGATGCGGGCGCAACGCCCCTGGCGCCCGGCATGTGCGCGGGCTTCCGGGCCGGCAGCGGCGATGCGCACCACCTCGTCAACCCGGGGCCCGAGGAGGTGGTTTACCTGGAAATCGGCGACCGCAGCGCCGGCGACAGCGCCAGCTATCCGGACGATGACCTGCGTGCCGAAAAGGTGGAGGGCGGCTGGCGCTTCCTCCACAAGGACGGCACGCCGTATTGAGGGCGGTCGCCGCACCGCCAGCGGCGGCCTGAACGGCACCGCGGCGCCGGGATGCGGCGCCGCGGTCCTTGCCTGGAAAAGAAAAAGGGCGGCAGCCTGAGCTGCGCGGGCCGGGGAAAAGCGGCAAGGAATAGTCGGAGGAGTCCTCCCGTCCCGCGAGTCGCCCTGCAACTGGTGCGGGGCCGGCGCCGCATCAGCGAGCGCCGTTGACGACATGGTGCAGGCGAAGAATTAGGCGAGGCTTAGGACACCCGCCCCATGCGCTACGCCGTCCCCTCCCTGAAGCTCCGCACGGTCTCCCGCATGGCGGCCAGCAGCGGTGAGGGCTCGCCGCGCAGGTAGAAGCAGTGCAGCTCCATGAAGGCCTCCACCCGCGAGTGCAGCGGCCGGTAGGTGATGCCGGGGAAGCGCACATTGCTCATCGAGTCCGGCACGAAGGTGACGCCCAGGCCCGCCGCGGCCAGCAGCGTGGCCGTGACGACGTCGCTGGCCGGCGGTGCCAGGCGCGGCTCGAAGCCATGCGCGCGGCACAGCTGCAGCGACATCGCCGCAATGGACGGTGACGTTCCGATGAGCATCGTCTCTTCGCGCAGCGCCGACACGTCCACGGTCTCCTGCGCCGCCAAGGGATGCCCGTCGGACAAACCCAGCAGCAAGGGTTCGCGCGCAACCAGTTCCACCTCGACGTCGCTCTCCTCGGGTAGCATGCGCTCGAACACCAGGTGCACCCGACCCTGGCGCAGCGCCGGCAGCTGTGCCGGGGTCTGGGCGTAATGCAGCACCAGCTCCACGTCCGGGTGCCGGGCACGAAAGGCTGAAAGCACCTGCGGCACGAGGCCGAACATCGCCGAGCCGTACACGCCCACGTCCAGGCGCCCGGCCTGCCCAAGCCCCGCGCGCTGCGCGCGCTCCGCCGCCTGCGCCACCAGGGTACGGATGTTCTGCGCGTCGCGCAGCAGCTCCTCCCCGGCCTGCGTCAGCTCCATGCCGCGCGGCGTGCGCCTGAAGAGCTGCACGCCCAGCTCCGCTTCAAGCTGCTGGATCTGCCGCGTGAGCGGCGGCTGCGACAGGTGCAGCCGCTCCGCTGCCCGGCCCAGGTGCCGTGTCTCGGCCACGGCGATGAAGTAGTTCAGCTGCCTCAAGTCCATCCGGCTGCCTCTTACCGAAAAGGTATCGGGTTGAAGAAATTTGGAATTGGACCTTAAGAGATCGACTGTCGAGACTACGCACTCACCACAACGACCACGGGCGGTGCTGCAGCCGACCCGCAGACAGGAGACAAGATGACGTTCCGTGCACCCTCACGCCTGCGCCCCGTGTCCGGCGCCTGCGCGCTCGCCCTGGCCACCCTGGCGCTGGGCGGCTGCTTCGGCGGCGACGACGACGCGCCCGCGCTGGAGCAGCCCGCCATCGGCGTGCGCAGCAAGGCCAAGCTGGTCAAGGACGGCTACGAGTTCCGCGACGCCAACGGCAACGGCCAGCTCGACCCCTACGAGGACTGGCGCCTCTCGGCCGAGGCCCGTGTCGCCGACCTGCTGCCGCGCATGACGCTGCAGCAGAAGGCCGGGATGATGCTCATCGACACGCTCAACGCCGGCTGCGCAGGCGCGATCGACGGCACCCAGGCGGCCAACTTCGTGCAGGCGCAGAAGATGACGCGCTTCATCCTGCGCAGCACGGCCAACGCCACGCCCAGCCCCTGCGACGGCAGCGTCGCGCCCGGTCGCAGCGGCTACACCGTGACGCCGCGCCAGCTCGCCGAGTTCCACAACGCCGTGCAGGCCCTGGCCGAAACGGAAGCGCTGGGCATCCCGGTGCTGTTCAAGGACAACCAGCGCAACCACTACAACAACGACCCGCGCTTCGGCATTTCCGGCAGTGCCGGCGCCTTCACGGAATTCCCGCGCGAGGCTGGCATCGCCGCGGCCGCGCTGGGCACGGGCGATATGTCGCCGGTGCAGAAACTCACCGAGGTCATGGGCGAGGAGTACCGTGCAGCAGGCCTGCGCGGCCTGTACGGCTACATGGCCGATTTGGCCACCGAGCCGCGCTGGTACCGGGTGTCGGAGACCTTCACCGAAAACGCGGACCTCAACGCCAACATCATGACCGCGCTGGTGCAAGGCCTGCAGGGCGGACCGGTGAGCCCAAAGACGGCGGTGGCGTTGACCATGAAGCACTTCCCCGGCGGCGGGCCGCAGGAGCAGGGGCTGGATCCGCACTATTCCTTCGGCAAGAACCAGATCTACCCGGGCGGCAACTTCGGCTACCACCTCAAGCCCTTCATGGCTGCCGTCAACGCCGGCGTCTCGTCGATCATGCCGTACTACGGCGTGCCCATCAGCGTGAGCTACGAGGGCGTGACCTACGACCAGACCGGTTTCGCGTTCAACAAACAGATCGTCACGGACCTGCTGCGCGGCAAGCTCGGTTTCAAGGGTTACGTCAACTCCGACACCGGCATCATCAACGACCGCGCCTGGGGCCTGGAAGGCAAGACCGTGCCGGAGCGCGCGGCCACGGCCATCAACGCCGGCGTGGACGTGCTCTCGGGCTTCAACAGCAACCAGACCATCACCGCGCTGGTCGCGGCCGGGCTGGTGAGCGAGGCCCGCGTGACCGAGGCGGCGCAGCGGCTGCTCACCGAGCAGTTCAAGCTGGGCCTGTTCGAGAACCCCTACGTGGACGCGACGATGACGGATGCCGTGCTCGGCAGCGAAGCCCACCGCGCCAAGGGCATGGAGGTACAGAAACAGTCCATCGTGCTGCTGCAGAACAACGACATGGGCACGGGCGCGAAGCTGCTGCCGCTGGCCCCGGGCAAGCGCCTCTACACCATGGGCATGGGCAAGGCCGACGTGGAGAAGTACGGCTTCACGGTCACGGACGGCAACTACACCACGCCCGGCGCGCGGCCCAGCGCCACGGGCCACGATGCGGCGGTCATCCGCGTGCAGGTCACCAACCCCGCGTCCGTCACCTTGGCCTACCGCACCAAGGGCGCCACCACCGGCAGCGACCCGAGCAAGCTCAACCCGCGCACGGGCAAGGTCTGGGGCGCCGAGGACAGCTGCATCCTGTTCCCGGCCCAGAACCCCACCTGCGTGGACGACGTCGGCCTGCAGTTCGGCGGCGCTTTCCCGTGGGAGGCCAACAACCTTTCCTTCACCACCATGGCGGCCTCGCAGTCGTGGCAGATGACGCCCTCGCTGGCCGACATCCAGGCGGTGATGAACGAGGTGGGCGCGAAGAACACGGTGCTGGCCATCTACTTCCGCCAGCCCTACGTGCTCGATGACGCCAGCGGGCTGAAGAACGCCGGTGCGATCGTGGGCACCTTCGGCGTCAGCGACGTGGCGCTGCTGGAAGTGCTCAGCGGCAAGTTCAAGCCCCAGGGCAAGCTGCCCTTCGCGCTGGCCAACAAGCTGGAGGCGGTGGTGAACAACCAGCCCGATGTGCCCGGCTACCCGGCCGCCGACACGCTCTATCCCTACGGCTACGGCCTGAGCTACTGACCGGCTGCCCCGGCACGGTCTCTCTTCGAGGACCTACCCCGGTTGCCTGCGGGCAACCGGGCGAGCCGAGCTCACCCCTGAAAGAGCCGCCAACCCAGCACTCGCTGTCAAGCGGCCAAGCGCATCGGAGACATCCACCCATGAAATCGCTGCTCCCTTCCCGCAAGACCGTCGTCGCCGCCGCGGCATCCGCAAGCCTGGCGCTCCTCCTTGCCGCCTGCGGCGGCAGCGACGGCGATGGCAGCGGTCCTCCCGTCGACGTGCCGGCCACCACCGCCGAGGTACGGACCACGAAGCTGCTCGACAAGGAGCCATGGAAGTTCATTCAGGACGACGCCCTGACGGACGAGGCGGCACTGAGCGCCAGCACCAGCGCGTGGTCCACCGTCAACCTGCCGCACACCTGGAACGAGCAGGATGCCGCAACGATCGAACAGACCACGCCGACCAGCGTGGATTACAGGCGCGGCCGGGGCTGGTACCGGCTGGAGCTCGATGCACCCGCCGGCGGCGCCACGCAGTGGCTGCAGTTCGACGGCGCCAGCATCGTGGCCGACGTCTGGCTCAACGGCGAGAAGCTCGGCCAGCACAAGGGCGCCTTCACGGCGTTCCGCTTCGACGTCACGGGCAAGCTCAAGAGCGGCCAGAAGAACGTGCTGCTGGTCAAGACCGACAACAGCCAGCCCCTGACCGACGCCGACCCGACGGCCATCGCGCCGATCAGCGGCGACTTCAACATGGCGGGCGGGCTCTACCGCAGCGTCTCGCTGGTTTCGACGCCGAGCCCGGTCCACGTTGCGCTGGATGACTTCGGCAGCTCCGGCGTCTTCGCCCGCACCACGGCGCTCGGTGGCGACAAGGCCACGGTCAACATCCGCACCAAGCTGAAGAGCGATGCCAACGCGGACGGCACCTACGTCGTCCATGCCTCGCTGCTGGAAGCCGACGGCAAGACCGTCAAGGCCACGACGCAGCAAAGCGTCCAGGTGAAGGCTGGGGCGCAGGCCGAGAGCGCGCTGGACATGGCGGTCACGCAAGCCCACCTGTGGCAGGGCGTGGCCGATCCGTACCTGTACAAGCTCGTCGTCGAGATCAGGGACGCCAACGGCGGCACGCTCGACAAGGTCGTGCAGGACTTCGGCGTTCGCATGATGTCGTTCGACGTGAACACCGGCTTCATCCTCAACGGCAAGTCCGTTCCCCTGCGTGGTGTCAACATGCACCAGGACTTCCTCGGCAAGGCCTGGGCCATCGGCGCGGAAGACACCGACCTGTCAATGGCGCTCATCAAGGAGATCGGGGCCAACACGCTGCGGCTGGCGCACTATCCGCACGCCTCGTACACGTACCAGCAGGCCGACAAGCTGGGCCTGGTGGTGATGGCCGAGGTGCCGTTCGTCAACAGCAGCACCGTCAGCAGGCGCGGCCCGACCGGTGCCCTGATCTGCTCCAACGCCGATCCCGAGACGACGGGCTTCAGCGCCAACGCGCGCCAGCAACTGCAGGAGCTGATCCGCCAGCAGTACAACCATGCCTCCATCGGCCTGTGGTCCATCGGCAACGAGATGACCACGTACTCCGGCCCATGCGGCCAGACCGATGCGAGCAACAATGTCCAGGGACTGCTTCGTTCCCTGCAATCGGTCGCGAAAACGGAAGACCCGGGCCGTCTCACGACGGTGGCACAGGAAATCACCCGCAATGGCGACGTCATCCTGCCATCGCCGGTGTCGGTCAATTCCATCGCCGACACCTTCAGCGTCAACCGCTACTTCCTGTGGTACTACGGCACGAATCCGGCGCAGTTCGGCCAGCATCTGGACGATCTGCATGCGCAGAACCCCACCAAGCCGCTGGGCATCAGCGAGTACGGCGCCGGCGCGGCGCTGACGCACCACACCGACAATCCGCTCGGCGGCCGGGTCTGCAGCCGCGACGCCACGGGCTCGGCGCGCATCTGCTACCAGCCTGAGGAGTACGCCAACTACGTCCACGAGCAGGACTACGCCACGATCCAGGCCAAGCCCTACCTCTACGGCACCTACGTCTGGAACATGTTCGACTTCGGCTCGGGCATCCGCCACGAAGGTGACATCGGCGCGACCAACACCAAGGGTTTGGTGAGCTTCGACCGGCGCACCAAGAAGGACGCGTTCTTCTTCTACAAGGCCCATTGGAGCGCCGAGCCGCTGACCTACCTGACCGGGCGCCGCTACACCGAGCGTGCTTACCCATTGGCCGACGTCAAGGTGTACAGCAACGGCGACTCGGTGACGCTCAAGGTCAACGGCACCGCGGTCGGCACGCTCAGCCGCGCGCAGTGCCCGAACATGGTGTGCGAATTCAAGGGCGTGACGCTGCAGGCGGGCGCCAACAGCGTGGTGGCCGAAGGCTCGCACGGTGGGCGGACGATCAGCGACGGCGCTACCTGGAACCTGGGCACGGACAACGCCGTGAACCTCTTCATCGCCGCGGGCCAGCTGACCTCGGGCTTCGTATCCGGCGATCCGCTGCTGGGCCGTCACCGCTACGGCTCGGACAACTTCTTCACCGGCGGCACGCCGGTCACGCTGGGCGCAACCACGCTCATCCAGGGCCTGGGCAGCACCACGCTGCCGGAGACCGGCCGGGTATGGGACGCGTACCGCGAGGGCAGCAGCTTCAGCTACGAAATGCCGCTGGCCAACGGCAACTACACGGTGACGCTCGGCTTCCTGGAGCCCACCGCCACGGTGCCCGGCGCGCGCGTGCTCAACGTGGACGCCAACGGCGTGAACGTGGTGTCGGGGCTCGATGTCTTCGCCAAGGCGGGCGGACGCAACGCGGCCACCACGACCAGCTTCCCGGTGGCCGTGACGGCCGGCAAGCTCAAGCTCGACTTCAGGGGCGCCGTGGGCAACGCCATCGTCTCGAACATTGCGGTGGTGAAGCAGTGACGCCCATCCGGTCCATCCCAGCCACCGCCTGAGCCGCCAGCTACCCGGGCGTTGCGCCCGCAACCCGGCTGCCCGCCAGGGCAGCCGGGCAGGCCCCGCTCACCCTTCGAATCTCTTGTCCTTCAGCGACCACCATGCTGCCTGAACCCTTCTCTCCCATCCGCTTCGGCCGGCTGCTGCTCACCGGCGCGGCTGGCAACCTCGGCCGCGAGCTGCGCCCGCGCCTGCGCCGCTACTGCGACACGCTGCGCTTGAGCCACCGCCGCGACTTCGGCCCCGCCGAAGCGGGCGAGGAAATCGTGCTGGCGCACCTGGAGAACAAGGCCGCCATGCACGCGCTGCTCGAAGGCGTGGACGCCGTGGTGCACATGGGCGGCGTCTCCACCGAGCAGCCCTGGCAGCCGATCCTGGAGTCCAACATCGTCGGCGCCTACAACCTCTACGAGGCGGCCCGCCACCACCGCGTGCGGCGCATCGTCTTCGCCAGCTCCAACCATGTCACCGGCTTCTACCGGCAGGACCAGGTGGTCAGCCCGCGCGACCCGGCGCGTCCGGACGGCCTCTACGGCCTGTCCAAGGCTTTCGGCGAAGACCTGGCCCAGCTCTACTTCGACCGCTTCGGCATCGAGACCGTGAGCCTGCGCATCGGCTCCAGCTACGCCGAGCCCAAGGACCGCCGCATGCTTGCCACCTGGCTGAGCTTCGACGACCTGGAGCGGCTGGTGGTGGCCGCGCTCACCGCGCCGGTGGTCGGCCACAGCGTCATCTACGGCGTCTCCGACAACGCCACCACCTGGTGGGACAACTCGCCGGCGCGCCACGTCGGCTACCGCCCGCAGGACAGCTCCGACACCTTCCGCGCCGCCGTGGAGGCGCGGCAGCCGCGCATCGACCTGGAAGACCCCGCCGCGCGCTACCAGGGCGGCGCCTTCGTGCGCACCGGCCCGTTCGAGGACAAGGCCTGAGCAGCCGGCTCGTTTCGCCACACACCAACTTCAACCGGAGACAAACTATGATCAAGCAGATCGCCCTGGCCGCAGCCGCCGCCCTGGCAGCCCTCACCGTGCAGGCCAAGGAGTTCCGCTCGGCCGACGTGCACAACAGCGACGACTACCCCACCGTCGCGGCGGTGAAGCACATGAGCCAGCTGCTCGAACAGAAGAGCGGCGGCAGGTACAAGATCAAGGTCTTCAACAAGAGCGCCCTGGGCACCGAGAAGGAGACGCTTGACCAGGTCAAGATCGGCGCGCTGGAGATGAACCGCGTCAACATCTCGTCGCTGAACTCCATGTGCCCGAAGTCGCTGGTGCCCACGCTGCCCTTCCTGTTCAACAGCGTCGAGCACATGCACAAGGTGCTGGACGGCCCGGTGGGCGAGGAGATCCTCAAGGGCTGCGAGCACGAGGGCCTGGTGGGCCTGGCCTTCTACGACAGCGGCGCGCGCAGCATCTACGCCAAGAAGCCCGTGCGCA
>JAEYPG010000278.1 GCA_023410975.1 Pseudomonadota bacterium | reverse complement strand
CCGTGCCTCGTCCACGTAGGGCTGGAGCGTGGCCATCACGCTCGGCGGCAGCACGCCTTCGAGGTAGGTCCCCAGCATCTGGAAGCTCACCGCCTCGGCCCAGTCCATGCCGGGCAGCGACAGGCGCGGCGTGCCCTCGCGCCAGCCCCAACCGTAGGGACGGCTGCGTGCGTCGCACTCGATGGGAAAGGCTTGCGCCAGGCCCTCCAGGTCACGCTGTACCGCGCGTGCGGTGACCTCATGGCCCCTGGCCACCAGTCGCTCTCGCAACTGGGACTTCGAGAGCTTCCCATTGCGCGGCAGCAGCGTCAGGTCCAGCAAGCGCTTAAAGTTGCGATCCATCAGGCAGACAGGTTCAAGTAGTGCAGTTCCTTTCCGTCGCAAGGACCAGTTTGATGCCTGTCCATCGACAGTCGTTCGTCCATCGCTCGCTTCTCCTCGTGCGGTACGCAGTCTGGAAATTCACGCTGTCTCGTCGTTCAAACAGGTCAAGCCACATGCATGTCGGACCTGCGGATCGCCGGCAATGACGTCAATATCGGCATGCGCCGGCCATGCTTGATAGTCCGCGAGCGTTCGGGGCTGAAATTGCGGCACCAACGCGCCCAGCACGTTTGCGACCTCGCGGTGTTCAAGCAGGGCCAGCCGCCACTTGGAGCCGGCCCCGTTGGCATAGACGGCGCCGCGGTCGATGAACAGGCGCGACCGGTACAATCGCAACATGGCCGCCGGCGTGTGGCCTACGTACGTCAGTGCAAGCCCCACCTCGACGGGCGTATCGGAAACCAGGATCAAGTCGCTGTCGAGGCGCGCTCGCGTCCCGGACCAATCTTTGTCGTCCAACTCGAAGGCCAGCTTGCGGCTCCACAGCGCAGGATCGGCACGCTTGGTCGGCAGCGAATCGAGACGCAGGAGCCGTTCCTGCAGCGTTGCCTGATCCTGGTGACGGTCCCTGGCTCGAAGCGTTCTCAGCAGCGGATGCAGGTCGGTGTGAGAGACATTGAAGGACAGGGTCGCGTCGTCAACCACGAGCAGCAGCGGCAGCCCTTCGACGAGCATGGCCAGCTCGGCAAACTCATCCAGGTCGCGTCGCGCGGCCGACTCCAGCAGTGCCTCGGCCCAGTGTTGAAGTTCAGCAATTCCGCGAGCAGGTCCACTAATTCGGCTAGCGCCTTCTGTACATGCCCCCCGCGTCAAAATACCTGTCGCCTCCATAGAACCAGAAACCAGGGGGCGTTGAAAGCGGTGAGAAGTGGCTCGATTTGGACAGGCCTTCAAGGACAGGGCGGTAGCGAGGTTGCTGCCGCCAGAGAGCGCGGCAATTGACGTGGTGTCGCGCGAGATCGGTGTGAGCGTGGACACCCTGGAGCGCTGGCGCGCCCAGGCACTGGAGCAGCCCACGCAGCAACGCACCTGGACGGCAGCGGCGCGGTTCGATGCCGTGCTGACCACCGCCGCCATGGACGAAGCCAGCAAGAACGCCTGGTGCCGCGAGCACGGCGTCTACCCGCAGGAGCTCGCTGCCTGGCGCCAGAGCGCCACGCAGGCACTGGCCGAGCCGGCTGAGGCACGCGCCACGCCGCAGCAGACCAAGCACGACAAGCACCGCATCAAGGAGCTCGAGCGCGAGCTGCGACGCAAGGACAAAGCCCTGGCGGAGACGGCTGCGCTGCTGGTGCTGTCCCGAAAGCTCGAGGCGGTCTTCAACAAGAACGAGGGCGAGGCGGACGAATGATCTGCCTTGAGGACCGCCAGAACATTGCCCAGGACGTCAGCAAAGCACACGAGGCCGGAGCACGGCTGAGCCAGGCCTGCGAGGAAACCGGCATCGACGTGCGCACGCTGCAACGCTGGAAGGCCACGGGCGGCCTGTCCAGCGGTGACGGCAGGCCCAGGGCTGCACGCCCGACACCGGCGCGTGCCTTGAGCCCGCAGGAACGCGCGCGGGTACTGGAGGTGGCCAACGAGCCGCGCTTCGCGGACATGCCGCCGGCGCGCATCGTCCCGGCGCTGGCTGACGAGGGTGTGTACATCGCCAGCGAGTCCAGCTTCTGCCGGATCCTGCGCGCGCACGGTCAGAACGCTCACCGCGGCCGCGCCAAGGCGCCCAAGGCATCGCGGCCGCCGACGACCCATGTGGCCACTGCCCCGCGCCAGGTATGGACCTGGGATGCCACGTTCCTACCCGCCGCGGTCGTTGGTCGCTGGTTCTACCTGTACCTCATCCTCGACATCTACAGCCGCAAGGTCGTGGGCTGGGAGGTCCACGACACGGACAACGCCGACCACGCGGCCCACCTGGTGCACCGCACGGCGCTGGCCGAGGGCATCCATGCCATGGCCGAAAAACCCGTGCTGCACGGCGACAACGGCGCCACGCTCAAGGCCACTACGGTCCTGGCCATGTTGCACTGGCTGGGCATAAAGCCATCCTATTCGCGGCCGCGCGTGAGTGATGACAATCCTTATTCCGAGTCGATATTCCGCACGGCCAAATACCGCCCGGAGTTCCCCACCAAGGGCTTCGTTGACCTGGAACACGCTCGTGCATGGGCGGCTGACTTCGTGCGTTGGTACAACACGGTGCACTTCCACAGCGGCATCCGTTACGTCAGTCCAGCTGATCGCCACGCTGGCCGTGACCATGAAATCCTGGCCGCACGCCATGCCGTCTACACCGCAGCTCGTGAACGCAACCCATCACGCTGGTCGGGTGCTACCCGAGACTGGACGCCCATCGGCGCCGTGACCCTCAACCCCGAGCGCGAAGCCGTCGTCGCGACGCACTCGCTCACCCCGGATAAACAGCCGCTGGCTGCATAGGCCAGGCGACAGATAGGTTGACGCGCGCCGCATGTTGAGTCCACAACATTGTACATGCCCAGAAGCTTCCCCTGCGGACCTTACTTCATGACGATTGCCCAGCCTGCCCTTGGTTCGTCGCCAGAGGATATCGCCAGCGACGGGACACCAGTCGCTGAAAATTGCCCTACCCATCGAGCTTTTTCCGTGACGCTGGTGCCGTGCCCAGCGGCGATGGCGTCAAGTGACGCGGGTGTTCTACGCCGTTGAATGCTACGCAGCGTAGGACCTCACAGCTTTGCAACCCGAAGGCGCTGGCGGGATTAGCGGACTCGCTGAACGCGCTGGCGACAACTTTGGACCACCCACGTGCTGGCGTGGCTGCCCAGCAACATGGCGTCGTTCACACCGAGCCAACGCACTTTCCTTTGCACGACGGCTACTTGCGTGTCGCGACCGCTCGCGGAATTACTGGACCGGCTACTCGAATTACTGGACTTCAACACCGGCCACGGCCAGCGTCGGGCCGAAAAGGTCTGCGCCTTCGACGCTGCGGCCCGCACGGTCCTTGTGCGCCAAAACCGGTGCCAAGGCCGCTTCGATGTCCTTCCACGGCATGCGCGTAGCCAGCACAGCCAGCGGGTGACGCATGTCGATCATGGTCTCCAGCCGGGCGCGAAAAAAGTCGTCGGTGCTCATCGGGCGGGCTCCAAAACTCCCAGAAATCGAATACCAGTAGAGCGTATTCCGGCAGTTCCTGCCATCGGCGCAAGCCCGAAAACTCCAATGCCAGCCAGAACTTACAGAGTTATGCAGGCCCGACGAAATAATCAGTGGGTTTGGTTGCTTTCGCTGCAGCGCTTCGTGCCGGCAGGGTATGAGCCGTCCGGATCCCACAGCACGCAGGCGCCGCGCTTCACGAGTTCGATCTTGCCATTCGTGGTGAGACCTATGGGCGCGTTCAGCACCGGCATGCCTCTGCCATCTTTTTGATGGATGTCTATGCCTCTCGAAAGAAGCACATCGATATATGCGCCGATGCCCAGATTTTGGAGATCTGCTATCTCCATGAGCTCGTGCCAGACGAGCTTGCGATTGTCGCGCAGAGCATCCAGACCGTCTCCGACCCGGATCAACTCTTCCAATAGCAGACGCGCGTCCTTTCGGGCGTAATATTCCGGGCGCTTGCGCAGCAACGTTTCGACAGCGGACGCTCCATGATCCAGCCCCCTGGCATCGCCTCTTTTCCGAACCGCGGCCAACGCTTCAGCATAGTTGTCGTCCTTGATGAGGCGATTGACGTCCTCGATGCTCGGCACCTGATCCGCGCCGGCCGCGACGGCATCCTTGGGCTCGATGACGGTCGCCGGCTGTTCGGTCACGCTGCTCGCCGACGTCATGCTTGGCATCGCGGCTGATGCCGGATGGGCCGTTTCACTGACTTGAGCCACCTGCTCTGGCAGCCGCGCGACTACAGCGGCAGGGGCAGGGGTAGGGCGACCGATTCCCAACACCGCCAACACCGTCACCACTCCTCCAAACACGACCACGACGCCACCCACTGCGAGAGCAACAATCCATGCTTTCTTCAAGAGCAACGTGGCGCGATGGGTGGCCCAAAAGAAAATGCCGCTGGCTGTAGTGCAGATCGTGCCGAGCAAGGACAGCAGAAACAAAAAGTCGATGATCGCAACTATCGGAATGCCCACGACGGTCGCGAAACCAATGGCATTTGCTCCAATGAGCAAGCCCCAGCGCAGCACGCGTTTCGCGATGAATCGCGTAATAAGGTCCGATAACATCTTTGAAAGCGCTTTCTGCTGTCGCATGTGTCATGCGACACACCAGGCGCATCCATGCGCTGGCGATTAGGTATCCGATATAGGGTTGACAGGCGCTTGACCCGGCAGCCGCTTGCAGGCCGCCGGTTTGAATTTGGGACTGCGCGCCCAGTACCGTAGCCTGCCGTATGCTGCTATTGCTGCTTCTTGATGATGGACAGGCAGACCGCATAGCAGTCATCGACATGTGAATTGCCGACGTACTTCATTGCACCAAAACCTATCGCGGCATTCACCGCCCAGCCCACGAACGGAACGAATTTCAGTACCTGCTTCGTCACCGCACGTCCGGCCACCTTCTTAAGTGCCTGCGTGATCAGTGTCTTCGTGATTTCGGTGCCGACCAACGAAACGCCAGCCCGCTTTATCAGAGAGAATATCGTTTGCTTCAGAACGGCGTCATAGCCCTCGATCTGATCCTTGGACAAACCGAAGCGCTTGTTGATGGCTGGGATCAACTCAAGCAGGACGGCTACATCAGCCGCAATATCTACCCCGGGGGTCGGAATCGCTGATGTTCCAGCAGCCAGGGACGCGCGCTTGGTGACCATGGAATAGCACTCGTCACGTACTCGGTCCAGGTCCCCGATCGACATTGGCATCATTTAGATATACCTCTAAATACAAGTTCGCGGTTGTGCTGCGTAGGCTACCGGCAACTTCAACACACCCGGTGGAGTCCTCCACCATTCAGCAAAGCGCCACGCGATGCTGGTGAAGGAACCGTTAAGAAGTTGATTGGGATGTCCACTTCCACCGCGGTACTACAAAAGCGTTGCTACAACGGAAGAGGGATGGTGCTGATCTTTCCAACTGACCCAAAGCAAACATTGTAAGAGGTAACCAAGAGAGTCAAGTGTAACTAATTACTTTAATGTGAAATCCATCACGCTGAAAGCCATCAGTGTTGTTTTGCGGACATGTTTTGGTGGGTAGCGTCTGTGCAAAAAGAGGCGTGTCTTGCACCGACCAAGGCAGAAGAATAACTTCCCGATCCTCCTATTATCTATTTCCAGGGCAATCAACCGCTACGCATCGTTGGACTCAATGCCGCCAAAGCGCTCTCGCCATTTGTAGAACGTCGCGTCACTTTATATTATTAAGGCAGCAATCTAAAATCTTATGAACCATATTTATCTCCATGGATGCGCTCGATGGTCGCAAACTTTCGGAAGATAACCTGCAACTGCTGCGCCGACTGGCTCACCGTTTGCGAAAGAAAAACTATATTTGGGAAGAGATAGCAGATATTTTAGGATTGGCTCTGCCAGTTGTCATCGGCTGGGGAAGGCGTTTTGGCGTTGGCGGCAAGGATGAGACCTTCACGTTTCATCGGGCCGACGCGGCGCCAGATATGGAGAGCGTCGCACGCTGAGTTTAGCGCGGGAGACTCTTCTGCGCGACGAGATCCTGCAGCGCTCTCCGAACAAGTTGGGACTGCCTTATGCTTTGTGGAATCGTCGAGCGGTTCAAGCAGCGGTCAAGATGCTGTGGGATATGGGGTGGACGGACTATTCGTGCAGATCGGTGCGCTTCATAGCCAGAAAGGGAAGCGAATCAATAACTTGGCGGTTTGCCCAAGCGGTCGTCGTACAAATTTTCGTAAGTGCTTGTCCGGCAACCTAAAAATGGCATCAACCGCACTGATCTGCACGAATAG
>JAEYPG010000256.1 GCA_023410975.1 Pseudomonadota bacterium | reverse complement strand
AGCACCAGCGTGCCGATGGCCAGCGCGTTGTTCACGCGCGCATGGATGGAGCGCTCGCGGCTGACCGAGGGGATGGTGCGCTCTCCGGCAACGGCACCGTCGGCCGGGTCGGATCGGCGTGGCCGGGCGCCCTCCGGCCGGTGCTGCAGCACCTCGCCGGTGTCCGCATCCAGCACGGGACCCGTGCCCGTTTCGCCGTCAGCGCGTCGGCCGCGCAGCCAGTCGAGAATGCTCATGGACGCTCCATCCGGGTCTGGCGCTCCACGCCGGAAACCGTGGTGTTGGTGCGCGGGCGCTCGGAGCCGCCGTCGAAGGACCTGTTGACGATGCAACCCACCAGCGCACCGCGGCGCAGCACCAGCTGCCGCGCCACGCGGTGGACCACGACCTCGTCCTGCTCGACGTTGAAGTTCAGCAGCGACTCGGACTTGTCGTCGTTGCGCACGAAGATGGCCGGAAACTCCGCCTGCGGCGCGAAGCGCAGCCGGGTGTGCACGCCGTCGTCCCAGGCGCTCAGGGGCCGCAGGGCCGGCGCGCCGCAGAACCAGTAGTCGGTATTGGCCGAGCGCTCAGTCCCGGCACGGGCCAGCCGGGCCTCGGTGTTGCGGCGCTCCAGCTCGGCCTGCGCCCGCGCGGCCTCGTCCTGCGGGTAGCGAAAGCGCAGGGAGTAGACGAGGTCCCGCGCGGTGGCCGGATTCGCCGGTGCCCTGCCGACCTGGTAGTCGAAGTGGTAGGTGCGCAGGTTCGTCAGCACGGTGATGTTGGTGCTGACGCGCTCCTGCCTGGGCTTGATGAAGAAGTGGTTGCGCTCGGCGCCGACGTCGAAGCCACCGGCATCGCCTGCCCCCAGGTTGACGAACTCCTCGCCCGGCGCCCACTGGATGTGGATCTGGTAGCCCACCGCGCCACGCAGCCGCACCACGTCGTCAGGGTCGTAGGTGACGACGCGCACGCGCGAGTCCACCTGGCCGCGCGGGGGAATGGTTTCCGCAAGGGCGGTCGCCATGCCGCACAGGCTCAGTGCCGTGGCCAGCGTGGCGGCGCCCAGTCGCATGCTCACGGCTGGCTTCCTCCCGGCTGCGACTGGCCGGCAATCTCGGGCTCCCGGCGGTACTCGAGGACGCGGAACCCCAGCGGATTGAGCGAGCGCAGTTGCTCGTCTTTCGACGGTGCCGTGTAGGCGAACTCGATGGTGGAGATCCAGCTGCTCGCCTGCTCGTCGCCCATGCCGCCCGGGCGGGTGTAGCGGGTGAAGCGAACCTGGGCCACGTTCTCGCGACCACTCTCGAGCTTGAGGAAGCTGATGGAGCGGATCTGCACGCGCACCGTCGTGCCGTCCTTGAAGACGTTGAGCGGCGACTGGGGGTTGCTGCGGTTCCAGTGCGCGGCCCAGGCCTGGTTGAGCTGCGGCGAGTTCTGCGAGGCCACCAGCTCGTAGTCCGCCTCGGCCGTGGCATAGAAGTAGCGCTCGCGCGCGGTGACGTGGCTGTTGAGCAGGTGGCGCGTCACGGTCTGCTCGATGGAGGCCTTGCCGTCGTAGGCGGGGACCAGGTCCACGATGCCGCTGCTGCTGTCCACCCGGATCACCACCGGCACGGGCTGCTTCAGCGGGGTCAGTCCCAGCACGGCGCCGGCGCACAGGATGGCGATCACGCTGGCAGTACCGGCCACGATCCATGCCCGCCTGGCCGAGGACTCGGCGCGGCCGGCGCGGTCGATTTCCCAGGAACGCGCATCGGCCAGGTAGCGCTCAAGAGCGGGGTCGTGCTGCATCACCGCCTCCTTGTGCCGGGCGCTGCGCGGCGCCGTTGATGGGAACCAGGGTGCCTTCGCACTCCGGGGGAAGAGGCGGCCTGCTGGCGCAGCCGGCCAGTGTCGCGGCCGCCAGGATCAGACAGAGACGATGCATGGAGTTCTCCGTCGAAAACGACTTCAGCGGCGGGTGATGCGTGGCGGCATGACGCGCTCGCGCGGGACCAGCGAGCCACCGTGCGAGCTGCCGGTGATGCGCTCATGCGCGCCTGCCAGCCCGCGGCCCACCAGGTTGCCGGTGCCGCGGCGCAGGCTGTCCCAGCGGCTGATGGGTTCGCGCCGCATGCCATCCATCACGCCGCGGGCGAGCTCATATCCTGTGCGCTTGCTGGCGCCCAGTCCCCAGCTCATGAGTCCGCTGATGGCCCCGAAAGAGCTGAGGGCGATGCCACTAGCAAGACCTGCGGAGATCGGCATGACTTGTCTCATCACAAGCAGTACCAGCACAGATGCAATGCATAGGCGTGCGGTTTCGGCGATGGTTATGCCGGTACCCTGTCCAGCTGCATTGACTGCATATGCTTTGACGATAGACAGCATGATGGCGGCCACCATCAATGCCATCACTGTAATGAGAGCGTAATTTGCAAGCTGCGCTACCCACGACTCAAAGAACCGCTTGGTGACGTCAAAGAACAGAAAAATGATGAACAGTGGACCCACTGCAAGGATTACTGCGACAGCAACTTTTGAAAGCGCGAGAAGGAATGCGGTGTAGACGACGGTGAATCCAACAAGCAAGTAAACAACGAAGCCAGCCAAGTAGTAAGCAAAGTCGCCGCTGAGTACGCTGCCCTTTTTCAAAAGCTGTTCCGCCACTAAGTTGCCGTCTATCCATACTTGATCAATCACTGCAACAGTGTTGGGAGCGCCAACAATGGCCGCGGCCAGTTGATCCGGTCCATTGAAGAACGTGTCGGTTATCAGGGTGTTGTAGGTCCAGAGCCTGATGCCAATACCGAGGATGAGCGCCATGACGAAGATGCGCTTAATTCCTTCAAGAATCGGCTCCTGTATCTTGCCGGTCAAGCTCATGTATCCCCAAATCATCACATATATCGTTGCGAGCGTTACTGCTGCTGGTTCTATTGCGCTTGCAACGGTCGCGACCTTCGTGCCGATGTATATCTGCAACTGCGCATTGAGCCAAACGAAGAACTGAGAAAAGAAGTCCATCGGTTGCCTCTGCTACTTGTTATTGCTGCGATCCGAGTTGGGATCGATTGGGACTGGTTTTAGGTCTTTGATGCTCCCAATGCCTTCCAGACGCTTCCTGTTCAGATCTTCATCCGATGGGGCAGGTTTAACGACAATGGTCTCGCTGGGGGCCGGGGGCTGAGCGACCGGCGGTTGCGTGGTCGCCGGCTGCCTCGCGAAATAAAACCAGCCTCCAGCGGCTGCCGTCACCACAATCAGTACATAGAACCAGACGGTTTTCTGCATGGTGCCGTTCCTTTTGCCTTTTAGTAACGCACGCTTGGCATTGAGCTCACCGAACCGACGTCTGCGGCAGCACGCTCTCTAATGCGTTGCTGTTGGATGAGTTGTTCTGCCTGAGCCACCTGGTAAAGCGTCTGCAACTTGGTCTGCTCGTTGGTGAGCATGGCCTGCTCGGCGGCAATGCGGCCCTGCAGGTCCTGGATGGCCTTGATGTCGAAGGCGCTGCCGATCATGGTGATGAGCGCCTGCAGCGCTGCGAAGCGCTGGCTGGTGTTCTGGAAGGCCACCCGGGCGAGCGCGGCTGTCATGGCCGCCGTGCGCCGGCTGTCTTCCACGAGCTCGCGCATCTGCGGCGTCAGCGCGCCGAGCTGCGCGTTGCTCAGCACGGCGTTGGCCTGCAGCGCGGACTGCACCTGGGAGGACAGGCCGGCGTAGGAATTGGAGTTGCCATCCAGCACCCGCAGCAGCTCGGCATAGTCTGGCGGCAGATAGTTGCGCATCAGGTTCGTCATGGGCAGCAGCGACTGCATGCCGCGGTTGCCCGTCATCGCCGCATGGGTCATCTTCAACTGGTTCAGCTCCTGCGCCATGGCGGAGATCTGCTGCTGCCAGTAGCTGATCTGCTGGATCAGGTTGGCGACGGCTGTCACGTCGATGACAGGGATGCCGGCCCGGGCCGTGCCCGGGGCGAAGGCGATGAAGCAGGCAAGCAGCAGGCTCAGGATCGACTTGCGCATGAGAGGCCTCCTTGGGCTGTGGCTGGTGCGGCTGGCGGGTTGCGCCGTCCCTCGATTGCCGCCCGGAACTGCGGCAGCCAGTCCTCGGGTCGAGGCCCGAAGCGCTGGATGAGCTCGTGCATCAGCTGCACGTTGGCCGTGCGGCCGGAGATCACGGCCAGTTCGAAATCGAAGCCCTGCAGGTCGAGCTTCGCCACCACGCTGACGTGGTTCTGCTTGATGAGGAAGGTGCGCGAGCCGGGTTGCAGTTCCTCCTTGATGAGCCTGAACTCGCGGTCGGTGAGGTTGAAGCCCTGCGTGTACTCAGCGTAGTCGGCGTCCGGGTTCGGGAAGAACAGCTTGGTGGGCGTCTGCTCGATGATGGCCCGGGCGATGCCCGAGCCCAGCACGTGGCTGGCGCTCTGCGTGAAAGTGGCCAGGACCGCGTTCTTCTTGCGCCAGGTTTCCAGGCCGTTGCGGGAGAAGTCGGAGAACGACAGGTCGGCCAGCAGCCGCGCGAACTCGTCGGCCCACACCACCATGCGCCGGCCGTCGACCATCTGGCGCACCAGGTGGAACAGGTACATCGACAGCGGGTCGCGTACCTCGGGGTTGTCGAGGAAGTCCGTGACGTCGAAACCAACCAGCGCGTTGCCGTAAAGCACGGGAACGACGTCGTCGGCCGGGTTGTCGAAGACCCAGCCCAGGCCGCCGTGGTCGCGCGTGCACCAGCGGCGCAGGCGGGCGTGGACACCTTCCGGGTCGGTGGGGTCGAGGAACTCCAGCACGCGTGCCAGGCGCCGGGCACCGCGCTCCAGCGACAGCGTGCCGTGCAGCGCGTGGTCCAGGTCCTCCTGCTGGCGCACGGTGAGCACGTCGTCGTGGGAGCGCAGCACCAGGCGGCGCAGCCACTGGCGCAGGAACTCGACGTTGTCCGCGGTGGGGTCGAGCTGCAGCGGATTGCAGCCAGTGGGCTGGCCGTTCTTCAGCGGCAGGTAGGCGCCGCCCAGGGCGCGTACCAGGATGTGCAGGCCCTCGTCCTTGTCGAACACGACCTGCGTGGCGTCGAAGCGGGTGAGCATGCACAGCAGGAAGCCCAGCACCGTGGTCTTGCCTGTGCCCACCGGGCCGATGCCGTTGAGGTGGCCGACGTCCTTGCGGCTACCGCCGTCCGGGGCAGCCGGGTCGCTGGCGTGCAGGGAGAAGTCGTAAGGTGACAGGGCGCTGGTGATGAACATCGCCAGCGCGTCGCCCCAGTGGTTGCCTTCAGCACGGCCGCTGGGGAAGTTGTGGAACGGGCTCATCGCCGCGAAGTTGCGGCTGGTGATGGGCGCCTTGCGCGAGCGCAGGGCGAAGTTGCCCGGCAACTGTGCCCAGAATGCCGCCTCCAGCGCCAGGTCCTCACGGGCCACCACCATCCCGGTCTCGCCCAGGAGGTAGCGCGCCTGCGCGACGTGGTCGTTGAGCTGCTTCAGGCGGGCCGTGCCCTCGGCCTCCTTGACGCCGTCGAAGGCGTCGGCCAGCACGTGCAGCGTGAAGTGGTGGTCGCCAACGACGAAGCGGTTGCTGGTGAGGTCGTCCAGCGCGTCGCCTAGCTCGGCGGCCTGCGACAGCGCGAGGTCTCCGGCGGCACGCATGCGCCGCAACTGCCGCGCCATCATGTCCACCGCGGTGGCCTTGGGCAGGAATGTGAAGCTCTGCGTCAGCACGAATGGAAACGGTGCCGTGAGAAGGGCGTTGAACATGCCCGGCGCGGTGGGCGTGGGGTACTCCTTGACGCCCAAAAAAGCGCCGACGCGGGTGTGGACGGTGGTGCGGTACTCCATCGCCTCGTGTCCGAAGAACGGGCGCGAGGTGGCGAGCACCTCGTTCACCGGCGAGCGCGGCAGCGGCATGCGCTGCCACTCGCCGTTGACGAGCAGGGCCAGGAACTCCAGGGTCGAGGAGAACAGCCGCTCCTGCGGGCCGCAGTAGATGCCCAGCGGCTCGGGGTCGTAGCGATCGAGTGCGGCCAGCAGCTCCTGCCGCTTCTTGGCGCACTCGTCCAGTGCGTCGCGCAGCTCTGCGTCCGACTGCAGCACGGTCTGCGTGCGCCGCAGCAGCCGCAACGCGGCCGAGCCAACGGCCGTGGGCTGCGGCCGGTAGATCAGGCTCAGGTACAGCTCGTTGACCATGAGCAGCTCGCCGGCCACCTTGCTCCGGTAGTGCGCGTCGAGCTCGGCGGCGAAGCCTGCCTCGAAGCCGCTGCCCAGGCATGCGTGGTGGCGCCGGCGCACGACGTGAACCCACAGCGCGAGATTGGGCGAGGCGAGGTTGCGCCACAGCACGTTGAGTCCCGCGTGCCACTGGTTGATGTCCTCGTCGTCGGCGCTCTCGAAGCTGGCGCCAGCGAGCCGGATGGTCTGCACGTAGTCACCGGCGCGGGTGCGCAGCACGTGCTCGTCGACATGGGCGGTGTAGGGGATGGAGTCCGCTGCGTTGCTCTCGCGACGCAGCGTTCCCTGCTTGCGCACTACGGCTGCCATGGCGCTCGTCCCGCGGTTACACCACGACCCTTCCTGGTGGCGCCTTGCGGCGTCCGCGCGGATTGGGCAGGTCCAATGCCAGCGGGCTGTGGGAGCTGGCCTTCCACAAGCGCGTGTTGCCGGCCAGCAGCGCCAGGCCCCGAGTGCGGCCCCAGAGCTGGAACAGGTCGAAGAACCGCGGCTCGTACAGGCACGCCAGGTAGAACAGGCCGTGCAACGGGATGAAGGTCAGCAGCCACACCAGGTTGCGCGTGACGATGAAGGCCTCCATCGTCAGCACGATGTTGACAAGCAGCGCCGAGTACGTCACGCCCAGCACCATGGGCGGGCGTGTCATGCCCAGGAACAGCGGGTCGGCCGTGAGCCCTTGGTTGCGCAGGCGATCCATTGGGATCCCCTCAGACGCCGAACAGGCCCCGGATCCAGGCAACGATCTGTGGTGCGCCGAAGACGAGCACGATGCCGATGACGACGCCCACGAACCACCACCAGCTGATCCTTCCGAACCAGGCCATGGCGCCGGACGCCATCACGGCGATGGCCGCCACGGGGGTAAGGATGGCCAGGATGTTGGTCTGGCCCGCCAGGGCACCGGTGGCGAACGGGTTGCCGGCATGCGCCAGTGCGGGCAGCAGGATCCCCGCCAGGGCGAGTGCCTTGGACAGGGGCCGGGTCAGCTCCTGAGTTCGAGGCGAACGATGGTCGCACCGATGCCCACGGTACGCAGGAATCCGGCCAACGTGTCGAGGCTGCGGAACAGCCGCTCGCCCCCCCGTGCCGCCGTGAGCACGCTGCGTCCGGGCTTCCAGCTCAGCAGTGCTTCCAGCCGCCAGGTGCCCGGCTCGGTCTCCGCAAGCACCAGTTCGGTGACCGCGCCATTGGCCAGGTAGTCGACCAAGGCTGCATGGGTAACGGTGTGCTCGGGTTGCGGCCGCGTGGCGAGAGTTGTTTTTCCGCGGCGTGCGCCTGTGCTCATGTCCTGGAGGTTCCCTGCCGGAAGACTGCAGGATTAGAAGCGATGCGGCGTGCGGTTTAGACATGCGCGTGTCTCCTGGTGGCGGGCTATCGCGTGGGAACAACAGTGCCCGGTGTTGCGGACACCGTCAGGGGGGAAGTTGTGGCGCGGTCCTGGGATACGGCGCGGCGTGGCGGCCGGGCGTAGACGTCCCACCACGCCGGTTCGTCGCTAGGACGCGCGGACGGCGTCCGGGCCGATATGGAGGCCGGGGATCGCAGGCGCGGCATGACGGCCGGTCGGTTCGCCGTCCCGATCTCGCGCTCCAGGGCCACGATGTCGGCCATGCTGCGCTGGCGGGCTGCCTCGGCTTCGTCGGCGCCGCGGCCGTCGCCTGCAGCCAGGCGTTCAGCCCGCCGGCGCACCACGTCGGCCAGCCGCTGGCGCTCGCGGCCAAGTTCGGCCTGGAGGATCAGCAGCCGCTGTTCGTCATGCAGTGCCTGCCGTGCCGGCTCCGTCGCGCTCGTTTGCGCCGTCGCTCCAGTCGCCAGCAGGCAAAGCAATGCTCCGCACGCCGCGACGAGCGCGGCGGCGCCGTTTGACTTGTCCATGCGCGCAGGTACTCCTTGTCAGCGCGTCGGTCTGTCTGGAATCGCTGGAAGTCGGGACGTCGCCGCGTCCTTGGTCAGAACAGTTGGTATTGAGTGGGCCAGTTGCCGCCCCGGGTGTCGGCCATGGGTCCGATGCCTGGTGGCATCCCCGGCTTCAAGAGAACCCGTACTTTCTTGTTGCGCGCCAGTAGCCCGGTTCTTGGCGATGGCTCACGTGGTGAGCCTGTGCCGGGCGATGCTGTCGCCATGGGTTCACGGGATTCCCGGACGTCGGTGCACTCAGCCGCTACCGCGTGGAGCGGTGCGCGAGTGCTGCAAACAGCGCTGACGTCCATGGGAGGGTTATATGGCGTAGTCCCTTTGCCGTCAACACAGTTCTGGACTACGCTGTTTATACGGTTTTATACCCTTTTATACGGTTTTCGGGCTTGCGGTGTGAGGCAGCAGAGCGAATCGCGGTTCGTACCGGTCCTGCGCCGTGCCGCGCGACCGGCAGCTCGCCAGCCCGTTTCTTGTGCACTGCATCAGGACCATGGCGCATTCCAGTTTCGGGAGCGAGCGTTTGCAGACCCCCGGACCGGGGATTGTCCTGGTCGCTGTCGGCAAGGGAGGTGCGGGGCATGACCACCATCGTCTTCGGCAATCAAAAGGGCGGCCCGGGCAAGACCACCCTGGCCGTGCTCTACGCGCACTGGCTGGTGGACCGCAAGCACCAGCGCGTGTGCTTCATCGATCTCGACAGCCAGCGCAACGCCTCGAAGACACTGCGAACTTATGGTTGCAACGTCACGGCCAGCGCACTGTTCGGACCCATGGTCGAACTGCCGGACGTTGCCGCGGCGCCACTGGTGCTGCTCCCCGGTTCAGCTGACCTTGTCGATCTCGAACGGGCCTCGCCGCAGGCCGTCATCCCGGCCTTCCGCCAGCATGTGGGCGCGCTCGAGCAGCGCTTCGACGCCTGCGTGATCGACACGCCGCCGGCGCTGGGACTGCGCCTGAGCGCTGCGCTCATCGCGGCCCGCCACGTCGCCTGCCCGATCGAGCTGGAGGAGTACAGCATCGACGGCGTGACCGACATGCTGCGCACGATCTTCGGGGTGCGGCAGAAGTACAACCCCGGGCTGCAGTTGCTCGGCCTCGTTGCCAACCGCTTCAACCCGCACTCGCTGCGGCAGAAGGAGGCGCTGCAGGACCTGCTGGCGAGCTACGCCGATTTCCTCGTTCCGGCCCGGATCTCCACGCGCTCCGCCATCCCGGAGGCGCTGGCCGCCGGCGTGCCGGTGTGGCGGCTGGCCAAGACCTCGGCTCGGGAGGCCAGCGCGGAAGTGTTCGCCGCTTTCGAGGCCCTGCACGCGCGCATCGACCATCACGCCGACCGGGAGGTGGCATGGCACTCGACCTCAGCAACCTGAATGACTTCAGGGCCAGCAGCCTGATGGCGGCTCAGCTCCCCGCAGGCGGCTCTCCGATGGAGATCGACATCGACCTGATCGACTTCGACCTGCAGCAGCCGCGGCGGGCCATGAGCGAGAAGTGCTTGGCGGAGCTGGCCGAATCCGTGAAGGCCCATGGTGTGCTGGAGCCGGTGTCGTTGCGATCACATCCGGACCTGCACGGGCACTACATCGTCAACCGCGGCGAGCGGCGCGTGCGGGCGTGCCGCCTCGCAGGACTGCGGGCCGTGCCGGCGTTCATCGACGAGCGCATCGACCCCTATGCGCAGGTGGTGGAGAACCTGCATCGCGAGGACCTGTCGGTGTTCGACCTGGCGCGGTTCATCGCCATGCGCGAGCGCGAAGGCGAGTCACGGGCCGAGATCGCGCGACGGCTGCACAAGCCGGCCTCCTTCATCACCGAGGTGGCCGGCCTGGCCAATGCGCCGCCCGTGGTGCGGCAGGTGTTCGAGGCCGGGCGCACGCGCGACGTGCGCGTGCTGTACCAGCTGGCGCGGGGCGTGCGCGGCAACGCTGCGGCGGCCGAGGAGGTCCTCGCCGGGGACGGACCAATCTCGCGCAAGGCGGTGGACAACCTTGGCGCCGGTGCGGGCGACGCAGGAGGGACGGTCTCGTCCGCTCGCAGGGCAGCATTGACGCGCCAGACCCTGACGCTGCTGGTCGAGCACCAGGGGTGCCGCGGCTGGCTGCACTGGGATGCCGGCGCGGGTTCGTGCCTGGGCGAGGTCGAGTTCGAGGACGGTTCGCGCCGCGTGCTGGGCTTGGCCGCCCTCGTGCCGGTGGCCTGGGCGATGAGGTAGGACATGGCGAGGATCGAAAGCTCGAGAGGACGGCGGCAGACCCCGGATGCTCCACCCTGCCTCCTGGTGCGGCGGCGCGACGGTGTGTGGAGGCCGGGGCGGCTTTCAGGCCCATCACGTCGCTGGGCCGCAACGTTCGTCGCCACGGTGCTGCTGGCAGCATGGCAAGTGCTGCGGCTCGTGCTGTGCGCGCTGCTCGTGCTGGCCGAGCCGTTGCTGCGCCTGGTGCTGGTGCCGATTGCATTTCTGGGCTTCGCGGTGACGCTGCTGTTCGGCTTCGCGCTGCAGCAGCCGGGATTCCCGAAATGGGGAATGCTGGCCTTCTCGGTGGGGAACCTGCTGCTCTACGCGCTGTACCTTTGCGTCATGCAACTGCTCATGGGATGGCCACGTGATCGACATTGACGCCCAGCTGCTGGACCGCATCGCCCAGGAGCGGCGCTACGAGGCGCGCACGATAGAGATTGCCAGGCGGCTTTTTGTCCACCGCGAGACGCCCAAGCGCCTGTCGCTGGAGTACGGCATCCATGTGCAGCGGGTGTACACGCTGCGTCGCGAGATCCTGGAGGCCGCCCGGGCCCTTGCGCTGCCACCGGGCTGGGAGGAGGTGACGATCTCGGGACCGAAGGAGTTGATCGAGCAGATCGTGCGTCAGGTCATCGAGGCCCAGGGCAAGGTGCACGGGGTCGGTTTGGAGGATGGAGGTGTGGCATGAGTGGCAAGCTGGTGCCGGAGATGGTGGTCGGGGATGGTGACGAGCCACAAGCGGACCTGCCGCTGGCCGTCGAGGGCGTGCAGCGCATCGTCTGTCGCCTGAAGTACGCCGAGGTGCTGGTAGAGGTCGTGGGCGACGAAGTCTTCGTGAACGGCAAGCGCGTCGAGCCGGCGCGCGTGGCCTAGGCGGCAAAAGGCAACGGTACAGACCCCCGGTAGCTGCTATTTCAGTCACTGCGGGGCGTGACTGGACTGGCATCGTCTACACGGTCCGGAGCACCGCGGCCGGACAGTGATCGTCTGGCTGCGGGCCTGTCGTTCAACCGGGACTTGCGTCGCGGTTGCTGGGATGATCGACAGTGGAGGTGCGTGGCCCTTCGCGTCCATTGTCGTCCCGACATGCCGCTGCCTCCTGGGCGTCGATCGCGCGTGCGATGTGCTCGGCGTGCTGGTAGCCATCGAAATACATCTGGTACGGCAGCGTCCGGATGAAACTGCGCGCGGCTGCCGAGCGGCGCAGCATGCGCTCGAAGCGGTCCCATTTGCCGGCGCGGGCCAGGCGCCAGGCGGCCAGTTCAGCATCTGTGCCCATGGTGCTTCACCTGCATGGCTTGCATCGGTGACCCAGGCTACGCTCGCCGGCTTTCCCACGGGGACGCCATGGACCCGGCCGACGGGGCAACGTTCGAGAGACGCCTCGGCGGCCCCAAATCAGCGGAGAAGCCCCTTGCAGCAGTCGCCCGGGGTCAATTCTCGGCAAGAACTTGATGAATGCCTGGGTGGTGCCGTTTGCCACGTCACAGCCTCGGCGCAAGAAGCGCCGCTGACGTTCGGGCTGGCGCGGCGGTGTTTCGGATGTAGCCTGGTCCGTTCACGGCAAGGCCGCGCTGTTGCAGACACGGGCTCGTGGCCACGCCAAAACGGTCAGGTCTAGACGCAGATGCGATGCCGCCCAATCGTTCATGCCCCGGGATCGTCCTCCGCCAAATGCTCCTTGACGGACTTGCGCGCCGGCCGCGGTGCCGCAGCGGCTGTGAACTTCTCGGCATTGAAAGGCTGCAGCAGTAACCTGGCCGCGTGCTCGCTGGCATGCAGCCAGTCCTGCCACCTCTCGGGCGACACCAGGACTACCGAGCGCTTCTCATCGCCGGGCTTGTGGAATCGCCGCATCAGCGGGTGCTGGTCGGCGTTGATAGTCAGCATCGAGAACGACCACAGCGGCTGCTCCTGGCGCTGCGCCTCCTCCCAGATGCCGGCGAGAAAAAAGGGCAGGCCGTCCTGGCGGGCGATGCGCCAGCGCACCGCGTGGCCCGACTCGTAGTTGGGCTCGAAGATGGCCTGGACCGGGATGAGGCAGAAGCGCTTGGCCTTCCATGCCTGCCGGAAGCTGGGCTTCTCGGCCACGGTTTCGCTGCGGGCGTTGTAGGTGGAGCGTGCGAGCTTGTCGTCCTTGGCCCAAGGCGGCAGAAGGCCGAAGACGCCCGGCCAGGGCGAGAAGTCGGCCTGCTCGCTCTCGCCCGCCGTGACAAAGACCGCCCTCGAGCCCGGATACGCCTCGCCGGGGTAGGAGAAGGTCGGCTCCAGCGTGCGCAGGTGCAGGCGCAGGTGGCGTGGAGCGGTCGGCTCGTAGTTGGCACACATGGTTTGGCCTCGCGCTCATGGTGGTGGACCTCACCAACAAGTACCTGTACCACGGGCACGTACCCTGGATGTTCGATGCCGGGCGGGTGGTGATGCCGCTCTTCGGCATCGTGCTGGCCTGGAACCTTGCGCGCGGCAACGAGGGCACGGCATGGCGCGCAGTGCGGCGCATGTTGATCTTCGCGGCACTGGCGTCGCCTGCGTTCATGGCCATGCAGCAGGGACGGTGGTGGCCGCTGAACATCCTGTTCACGCTGGCCACGAGCGCCGCCGTGATTGGGCTGCTGCAGCGCGGCCGCAAGGGCATGGTGCCGGCGCTGATGCTGGCGGCGCCGGCCGGTGTGCTCGTCGAGTTCTGGTGGCCCGCTATCGGCACCACCGTGGCGGCCTGGTACTGGTGGCGTGCGCCGTCATGGCGCCCGGCACTGGCCTGGATGCTGAGCATGGCACTGCTGGTGCCGATCAACGGCAACGGGTGGGCTTTCGCAGCCTTGCCAATTGTGCTGATCGCCTCTCGCCTGGACCTTGCGGTGCCCCGGCTGCGCTGGGTTTTCTATGCCGCGTATCCCCTTCACCTGTTCGTTCTGTGGAGCATGCAATGGATGAAGCTCTAAGTATTTCGGCGCTGCCAATTGCGGACAAGGTGAATCGCTATGTGCATGCGCACTATTACGCCGTCCAACTGGCAGCACTTGAACAAGCAGCAGGTAATGTCGGATGCGCGTTTGTTGAGCGTGACTTCGCGGACACCATGGTTCCTGAAGTTGAAGAGCACTTGGTAATGGCAGTCACTATTGCGCGTGAAAACTATATAGCGCCGAAGTGCAGCGCTGGCGAGCACTACAGAATTGCAGAAGCCAGATTGGAAGATGGTTATGCCGTCACCCTACTCAGGGAAATCGTGGCTGCTCTGGACGCCCTTGGACTGCGCTTTTACGTAGGAGAGAAGGGGGTTGATTGGCCCGCTTTAGCGCGAGAGCGCGACACGTGGAAGCCAGTCGTTATACCGCTGACTGATGCGGTTGAGGTTTTCGAATCACTCTCGACGCTCTCTAGAAGCGGAGATATTGATTTATCGGAGCCAGAGGGCCTAATAAAAAACTTCTTCGAAGTAATTTCGGACAAAGGAAGTCATCCTCATGAGCGCAGCTAATCAATTCAAGTTTGACCCGGGCTTGTTTGGTGATGAGTCAGCGCAAAAGGCGGCTGGTCCAAAACCTGCCCATACGGTTGTCCGTCTGCGGCGCTGACCAATGGTGGCATTGGTTGTCGGCGTCACCGCTGTCGGCGCTGCACTCGTAAGAGCCAATATCCTTGAGGGAAGCAGTCGGCACGCCTCGGCTGAGATGTCGACATTGGATTTTCCGGGCGAGCCTGTCATAGCCAAAATGGCTTCAACTTCTCACAACGTTCCTGTGCCAATCACACCTCAGTCAAGCGGCTGGTGCGAGGATGGCGATGCCTTGTGCACGAAGCTCACAACCAGCAGGCCAGGGGAGGCCTTGAAAAAGATCATTGCCACCGTCCCGCAGGGTACGGCGAAGCAATACCGCATTCAGGTATCAATCACGCCCATCGAAGAAGCACAGACCGAATAAGGAACGGTTCGAATGAAATTTTTTCCTTTCATTTCGCTGGTCGGTGTCGTCACTGCAATGCCGTGCTTCGCACAATTCCCTGGTGTAGGAGCAGCATTGTCCAAGGAAGACATCATTGCCATCGTCGAACAAACCTGGCCGCAAATGGAGTTGCTTGAGCAATACCAAAAACAGTTGGACGAACTCCGTCGATGTCAAGCGATGTGCGAGGCGAAGCGGACCCAGAATGACCGGGGGGAAGCACCGTGACCCGCAAGCAACTGGCAGTCATTGATGCGCTCGGGTGGCCAGCCGCGGCGTGGGTCTGGATGTACCTTGAGATCGGGGCAAGCGGTCCGCTGGAAGGGATGGTGACACTAGGACTTGGCCTGTGGGCGATCCGCAAGCTCAGTTGGGCCCTGGACGATGATTGCCGAGATCCAGGCTCACGTATTTTTGCCGTGGGCGTCATTGGCTTCATGTTTGGCAAGACCGCCGTCTACGGTCCCTATGAGTTCACAACATGGCTGTTTGCTCGAATAGGGATCATGCTCGCCATAATTATCGTTCCAATTTCTCTTGTTACTTGGGTGGTGCGCCTGTTAAGTTGAAAATAGGGTGAAACAGCCTTTGTTGGCTTGCAATAGCCGTGCATTTACGGTCTTGCAGTCGAATGGCCCCTGGCAGGACGCTGGCGAGAGCCCTTTCCTTTTTGATTGGCGGCGCCCGTGGTCAAGGATGCAAAACGGCAGTACGCTGAGTATATGAATAACTAAACTTTCTGAGAGGGGCGGATGTGCAAGTCGTCTATCCACCGCCCAGGCTTCAGGCTGCTAATGTGCGGTGGTTGCCAGGGACGCTCTGGATACCACGATACGCACAGGACTTTGCCTTGGTCGCGCTCCCATACGTTCAGTACTGAGGAGAGTACGGTGTCGTTGGTTAGAATTAGTATGCCTTCACCCAATATGAGCGAAAACCTTCCAATCTCTAGTTCGTAATGTTTTGGCATTTTGGGCTCGGCTGCGTGAAATTTTCCTTCGGACCGCAGTCGAGGCTCCAGTATGCGGATTGCCATTCTGGCTATGGCCAACCTGTCTGTGCGTCCCATATTGCTGCCTTTTGCTGTATTGGCTCGTCGTGCGTTTGGAGGCATGGCGCTGAAACTCCAGTTTATGCGGGCTGTTCCTAGAACTGCAGCAGTCCACCGTCCACCGTGAGACCAAAGCTGTTGAAGGTAAGGGCGGCCGGGTTTGCCAAGACCTTGCGCAACTTCAGCTCGAACATTTGGCCTGTCGATTGGCTGGCGCAGGCAATGACCAAGTCCGCCATGTGCTGCCTGGGCGGCGGTGCAGCGTTGCCCAGACGCAGGCTGCGCCGGATGCGCGAGGGCTTGTCCTTGTCGGCGGCGTTGTCGCGGCGAACCGCGGCATAGCCTTGCGTCGTCGGTGCCGGTACCACCGCGCCGACTTCCACCCCCATGGCCCGGATGCGCGGCAGCGGCGAACCCGAGATGAACGCTTCCAGTGCCAGTTGCGTGCCAAACAGCCGCAGCCGGGCGGGCGTACTCTGCATGCGCTGGCCGCACCCCCAGCCCGGCACGTCGACGCCAATTCGCTCCATTGCCGAGCCCTGCGCATGGTTGAACCCATGCATCCAGCGCCAGGCCAGCGGGACCAAGTGCGACGGCGGCTCGACGGAGTCGGTGAAATCCAGATCAACGTAGTGCAGGGCGGACAGCTCCAGCATCGCGACATCCTTCACTAGTCGGTGCCGCCGAACACGCCGGGTTTCCCGGAATCATTGCGGTCAAGTGGTGTGGCATCACCAACCAGCGGGCCGGGGCCATGGTCGTGTGCGTGCTTGCCCCAGCGCGAAACGTCCCGAGGGCTTGGATGCACGTCTAGCGGTGGCTGCTCCTCGGGCTGGCGCAGCAGGTAGCGGAGATGGAGGTGGAAGCACGCGAACAGGCAAAGCTGACACAAGTTTCGAGTGCGGACGAGCCTCTGATATGACCGACGACAGCAGCTACCATTGGGCAGATTATCTGCTTCATTCACATGCCGTTCATCAACCCGCTCCCCGATGCAGTCGTAGAAAACGTACTTCAGCTGCTGCAGGCTATCCCAGCGCTTCAACATGACGAAGCCTCGAAATTGTGGCTTGACCAACAGCTGACATCGGCTTGCCGCCACATTGAGTTCTTCGTGCGTCCTTTGGTTTCAGTGAAAGCCGCCGACATGTGGATCGCCTCTGGTGGTGGAGGCTGCTTGCGAGACCGCCGGTACAAGGCGCGTAGCCATTGGCCACAGGGTCAACACCTTTTCTTCGAGCACGCCGTGCCAGTTGATGACATCAAAGATGAACTGCTTGAGTTGAAAAGTCGGGCCACTATGAGTTCCGTGCGGGAGGTGCTGCAGCGTGCCGAGATTGTTTGGATCACAAGGACTGAAAATGCTAGATTGCCCCACCGAGGGAAGCGCATAAACTGGCGGATAGTTTATGAGCAATGCGGCATCAAACTCCATGAAGAGGATGCGTGCCCATGCC
>JAEYPG010000202.1 GCA_023410975.1 Pseudomonadota bacterium | reverse complement strand
GAGGACGCGGGCGTGGCCGAGTTCCGCCTCGTGGACCCGCCGCGCGTGCCTTCCAAGCCCTCCGCGCCCAACCGGCTGATGTTGCTGCCGGTGGTGCTGGTGGCGGCGCTGGGCCTGGGCGTGGCCGCGACCTTCGCCCTGAGCCGCCTGCGCCCGGTCTTCTACCAGGGCGGCGAGCTGCGCAGGAAACTGGAGCTGCCGTTGCTGGGCGTGGTCACGCTGGTGCTGACGGACGCGCAGATACGCCAGGAGCGCGTCGATCGCCTGCGCTTCCTCGGCGCCCTGGGCAGCCTGGTGGTCCTGTTGATGGCGGTCATGGCGCTGACCGCGCTCAAGTCCATGAAATGACGCCATGAGCACCCTGATCGAACAAGCCGCCGCCCGACTGGCGCAGCTGCGCAACTCGGGCCTGGCGCCGACCTCGGCCCATGCGCCGGCCGATGCCGGCGCCGAAGCTGCGGTGCCGCCGCAGCAGCACGACCCCCTGCCGGTGCCGCCGACCGAGTTGCCGCCGTCGTTCCAGCCCGGCGTGCCGCCCGATTTCTCTGCTGGTCTGCCCCCGGCCTACGTGCCGCCGCTGCCGCCGGAGTTTTCGCAGGAGCTGCCTCCGCCGTTCCAATCCGAGCTGCCGCAGCCTTTCCAGCCAGAGCCTTTCCAGCCAGAGCTGCCGCCGCCGTTCCAGTCGGAGCTGCCGCCGCCGTTCCAGCCGCAGCCGCCCGCGCCCTTCGAGCCGTCCGCGTCCTTCGCTTCCGGCTACGGGGCGGAGCCGCGGCCCGCGGGCTTCCCGTACGACACGCCATCCCAGCCGGCCGCAGGCTTCCAGCCCGACTACGGCCACCCCGGGTCTCTTCCTTCCGGCCATGGCCTGGACATGGCGTCCCCGCGGCCCATGGCGTTGACCTCGCGCCGCGTGGAGCTGGACCTGCAGCGCCTGGCGGCGGCCAACTTCGTCACGCCCGGCGCACCGCGCAACCGCATTGCCGACCAGTACCGCGTCATCAAGCGGCCGCTGATCGCCAACGCGCTGGGCAAGGGGGCCGCACCGGTGGCGCACGGCAACCGCATCATGGTCACCAGCGCGCTGCCGGGCGAGGGCAAGACCTTCACCTCGGTCAACCTGGCGCTGAGCATCGCCGCCGAGCTCGACACCACGGTGATGCTGGTGGACGCCGACGTCGGCCGGCCCTCGGTGCTCAAGACGCTGGGCCTGGCGCCGGGGCCTGGACTGCTGGACGTGCTCGAAGGGCGCGCCACCATGCCCGAGGTGCTGCTGCGCACCAACATCGACAAGCTCACGCTGCTGTCCGCCGGCACGCTGCACGACCGCGCCACCGAGGTGCTCGCCAGCGACGGCATGCACTCGCTGCTGCAGGAAGTCGCGCAGCGCTACGACGACCGCATCATCATCTTCGACTCGCCGCCGCTGCTGGCGACCACCGAGGCCCGCGCCCTGGCCAGCCACATGGGCCAGGTCATCATGGTGGTGCGGGCCGGACACACCAGCCAGTCGGACGTGCGGGCTGCGCTCGACACCATCGAGTTCTGTCCCGTCAAGCTGCTGTTGCTCAATCAGGCCCGCAGCTCCAAGTTCGATCCTTACTCAACGGGACACAAGTACAGCTATGGCTATGGGGAAGAGCAGACTCAGCAGCAAACGGGCTGAGGCGCGCGCGCGCCGCGGGAGCCCGTGCCGATGAGGCCCCCACGGGCGCCGTGCCGCGCGGCCTGGCCCGCGCTGGGGCTGCTGACGCTGGCGGCCGTGCCCGCCTGGGCGCAGCAGGCGATGCAGCAGGTTGCGCCGGCGCTGCAGCCGGCGCAGGAGGAGGAAGCGCAGCCCAAGCTCAGCGCGCCGCCGCTGGAGCTGCGGCTGGGGGCGACGCAGACCTTCACCGACAACGTGGACCTCACCACGACGGACAAGCGTGCCGATTCCATCACGCGGCTGTCGCCCGGGTTGCGCTGGGTCAGCCGTGCCGGCCGCGTGCGGGGCTTCGTGGACTATTCGCTCAACACGCAGACCTACGCGCGCAACGGCAGCACCGACCTGCGCAACGCGCTCGCGGCCAATGCCACGACCGAGCTGCTGGAGCGGCGTGCCTACCTCGACGCGCAGGCTGTGATCTCGCAGCAGTCGCTCAACCCGCTGGACGCGCAGTCCGTCGATTCCCAGCTCGGCCGCAGCAACCGCACCGAGGTGCGCACCCTGGGCCTGACGCCGCGCGTGCAGGGCCGGCTTGGCGACGTGGCCCAGTGGGACGCGAGCGTGGGCTACCAGACCAGCCACGCCACGTCCTCCAGCGTGTCGAGCTTCTCTTCCACAACCTCGCAGGTGCGCCTGGGCAACGGCGAGGCGCTCACGGCGCTGCGCTGGTCAATGCAGGCCGCGCACGTCACGCGCAGCTTCAGCGCCGGGCGCAGCACCGTGGAGGACAGCCTGCGCGGCGTGCTGGACTACCGCGTCAACCATGAGCTGAGCGCCGGCGCGATCGTTGGCTGGGAGTCCACCGACATCATCTCCGCGGCCCGGGAAACCCACATCACCCGCGGCCTGCGCCTGAGCTGGATACCCAGCGAGCGCACCCAGCTGAACGCCGAGGTGGAGCGGCGCTTCTTCGGCAACGCGCACAACGTGAGCTTCCTCTACCGGCTGCCGCGCGCGGTGCTGTCCTTCTCCGACGTGCGCAGCCTCTCCAACGGCGTGGGGCAGTCCAGCACGGTGACCCAGGGCACCTGGTACGACATATTCAATAGACAGTTCTCCGGCATGCCCGAGGGTGAGCGTGATGCGCTGGTGCAAACCGCGCTCCGCGAGCGCGGCATCAATGCCAACCCACAGGAGCTGCAGTCGTTCCTGAGCTCGGGCGTGACGGTGAACCGCCAGCAGCAACTTGCCTTCGCCTGGCTGCTGCCGCGCGACACCCTCACGTTCGCACTGCAACAAAGCGACGCCCGCCGCATCAGCACCCTGGTTGCCGGGACCGACGTGTTCTCCACCTTCAGCAACATTCAGCAGCGCGGCTATTCGCTCACGCTGGCGCACCGGCTCACGCCCTTGTCCTCGCTCACGCTCGGCCTCACGCAGCGCCAGACTTCAGGCGATGCCCTCGAGACCAAGCTGCGCTCGATGACGGTCGCGTGGTCCACGCAGCTCAGCACGCGCGCCAGGTTCTCGCTCCTGGGGCGGCACGCGCGCTTCAGCAGCAGCACCAGGCCCTACACCGAGTCGGCCCTGATGGGTTCGCTGGCGACGACTTTCTGAGCATCCACCATGTACGAAGATTTCTACGGGTTGAGCTGCAAGCCGTTCCAGCTCAATCCTGACCCGGCTTTCTACTTCGCCAGCAAGCAGCACCGCCGCGCCAAGGCTTACCTGGACTACGGCGTGATGCGCAACGAGGGCTTCATCGTCATCACCGGCGAGATCGGTGCGGGCAAGACCACCGTGCTGCGCGGGCTGCTCGAAAGCATCAACCAGAAGCAGGTGGTGGTGGGCCAGCTCGTGACGACGCAGCTCGACGCCGAGGACACGCTGCGCATGGTGGGCGCGGCCTTCGGCCTGCGCGTCAAGGACGTGCCCAAGTCGGAGCTGCTCATCGCGCTGGAGGCGTTCCTGCTGAGCGTGGCCCAGGAGGGCAAGCGCTGCCTGCTGATCGTGGACGAGGCGCAGAACCTGACCATGCGTGCGGTCGAGGAGCTGCGCATGCTCTCCAACTACCAGCTCGGCAACCATTCGCTGCTGCAGAGTTTCCTGCTGGGGCAGCCCGAGTTCCGCCGCATCCTGCAGCGCCAGGAGATGGAGCAGTTCCGCCAGCGCGTGGCCGCCACCTGCCACATCGGCCCGATGGACCTGGAGGACACGCAGCACTACATCGAGCACCGGCTGCAGTGCGCCGGTGCCGCGCCGGGCAAGCCCGAGTTCGAGCACGGCGTGTTCGAGCGCGTGCACCAGGCCAGTGGCGGCATCCCGCGGCGCATCAACGCGCTGTGCGACCGGCTGCTGCTGCTGGGCTACCTCAGCGGCAGCACGCGGCTGACGATGGACTACATCGAGCAGGTGATCGGCGAGCTCGCCAGCGAGGCGGCGCTGCCCAACGGCGCCGCCACGGTGCTGCCCGAGGACATGCCGCTGCTGCTGCAGGGCCGGCCCGCGGCGCACGAGGTGTCGCGGCTGATCGAGCAGCACCACGGCGACCGGCTGCAGCGGCTGGAGCAAAGCCTGCTGCGGCTGGAGCACATCAATTTGCAGAC
The DNA here is from genome assembly GCA_023410975.1 of Pseudomonadota bacterium. Taxonomy (GTDB): domain Bacteria; phylum Pseudomonadota; class Gammaproteobacteria; order Burkholderiales; family Burkholderiaceae_C; genus Azohydromonas. The sequence goes on along the minus strand of JAEYPG010000202.1, from coordinate 4,365 downwards.
GCTGGCGCTGCTGCAGCGCCTGCTGGGCGCCGCGGGAGCGGACGGCGCCCATGAGCCCAAGGAGGACGAAACATGAGCCAGAACGGTCCGGTGTTGTGCGTGGTGGGTGCGCGGCCCAATTTCATGAAGATGGCGCCCATCCTGCGTGCGCTGGCCGCGCACGAGCCGCCCATCCCGACGCTGCTGGTGCACACCGGCCAGCACTACGACGAGCAGATGAGCGACCAGCTCTTCCGCGACCTGAAGCTGCCGCGCCCGGACATCAACCTGGAAGTGGGCTCGGGCAGCCACGCGGTGCAGACCGCCGAGGTCATGCGCCGCTTCGAGCCGCTGCTCGACGAGCACCGCCCCAGCTGCGTGATCGTGGTGGGCGACGTCAACTCCACGCTGGCGTGCACGCTGGTGGCGGTGAAGAAGCACGTGCCGGTGGTGCACGTGGAGGCGGGGCTGCGCAGCGGCGACCGCCTGATGCCCGAGGAGATCAACCGCGTGCTCACCGACCAGGTGGCCGACCGGCTCTACACCACCGAGCGCAGCGCGGCGGACAACCTGGCGCGCGAGGGCGTCTCGGCCGAGCGCGTGTGCTTCGCCGGCAACGTCATGATCGACTCGCTGCTGTCCAGCCGCGAGGCCGCGCGCGACCCGGGGCAGACGCTGGCCGCGCACGGCCTGGACCCGGCGCTGCTGGCGCAGGGCTACGGCGTGGTGACGATGCACCGGCCCTCCAACGTCGACGACCCCGCCACGCTCGAAGCGCTGCTGCGCACGCTGGACGAGGTGGCGCAGAAGCTGCCGCTGGTGTTCGCGCTGCACCCGCGCACGCGCGGCAACATCGAGCGCTTCGGCCTGGGCGCGCTGCTGGACGCGCGCCGCACCGCGCTGCTGCCGCCGCAGGGCTACCTGGAGATGCTGGGCCTCATGGGCCGCGCCACGCTGATGCTCACTGACTCCGGCGGGCTGCAGGAGGAGAGCACTGCGCTGGGCGTGCCGTGCCTGACGCTGCGCGAGAACACCGAGCGCCCCATCACGGTGGAGCAGGGCACCAACACGCTGGTGGGCCGTGACCGCGGCGCCATCCTGCAGGGCGTGGAGCAGGTGCTGGCCGGACAGGGCAAGCGCGGGCGCGTGCCCGAGCTGTGGGACGGCCATGCCGCCGAGCGCATCGCCGCGGACCTGTGGGAGTGGCTCAGGAACCGCGCGTCCTGACCGATAACGCTTCCATGCTGCCTGCCTCGGTCACCAACGCCTTCACCATCGACGTGGAAGATTACTTCCAGGTCTCCGCCTTCGCGCCGTTCATTCCGCGCAGCGAGTGGGAGGTGCGCGAGTGCCGGGTCGAGCGCAACGTCGAGCGCATCCTGCAGATGTTGCGCCGTCACCAGGTGCAGGCCACGTTCTTCACGCTGGGCTGGATCGCGCAGCGCTACCCGCAGGTGGTGCGCGACATCGTGGCCGAGGGCCACGAGCTCGCCAGCCACGGCTGCAACCACGAGCGCGCCAGCGACCTCACGCCGCAGGCGTTCTACGAGGACGTGTACCGCGCCAAGGCGCTGCTGGAGGACCTGGGCGGCGTGAGCGTGCTGGGCTACCGCGCGCCGAGCTTTTCCATCGGCCGCACCAACCCCTGGGCCTTCGACGAGCTCCAGCGCGCGGGCTACCGCTACAGCTCCAGCGTCTACCCGATCGTGCATGACCACTACGGCATGCCCGAGGCGCCGCGCTTCGCCTTCAAGCCCACGGGCGGCAGCGGCTTCATCGAGGTGCCGCCCACGACGCTGCGCGTGTTCTCGCGCAACCTGCCTTCCAGCGGCGGGGGCTACTTCCGGCTGCTGCCCTACGGGCTCTCGCGCTGGATGTTGAGGCACGTCAACGACGCCGAGCAGCAATCGGCGATCTTCTACTTCCACCCCTGGGAGATCGATCCCGGGCAACCGCGCGTGGCCGGCGCAAGCGCCAAGGCGCGCTTTCGCCATTACCTGAACCTGCAGCGCATGGAATCGCGGCTGGAGCGGCTGCTGGGCGATTTCCGCTGGGGCCGCATGGACCGCATTTTCCTGGGCGGGGCCTCCCTCAACGCATGATCCAGACCGAACTGCTCGCCGCGGACGACCAGCGTGCCGCGGCGCAATGGGACGAGTTCGTCCTCGCCTGCCCCGAAGCCACCTTCTTCCACCGCGCCGGCTGGCAGCGCGTGCTGCGCGAGGCCTTCGGACACCAGACGCATTTCCTGCTGGCGCGCCGCGCCGGCGCCATCGAGGGCGTGCTGCCGCTGGCGCACGTGCGCAGCTGGCTCTTCGGCAGCTCGCTCACGAGCCTGCCCTTCGCCGTCTACGGCGGCGTGGCCGCCGCCAGTGCCGAGGCCGCGCAGGCGCTGGAGGCGCATGCCGACCAGCTCGGCCGCAAGCTCGGCGTGCAGCACCTGGAGCTGCGCCACACCACTCGGCGTCACGCCGACTGGCCCGAGCAGGACCTCTACGTCACCTTCCGCAAGGAGCTGCTGGAGGACGAGGAGGCCAACATGCTGGCCATCCCGCGCAAGCAGCGCGCGATGGTGCGCAAGGGCATCAAGAACGGCCTGACCAGCAGCGTGCACCGGGACGTGGGCCGCTTCTTCGCGCTGTACGCCGACAACGTGCACCGCCACGGCACGCCGGCGATGCCGCGGCGCTACTTCCAGCTGCTGCAGGACGAGTTCGGCGACGCGCTGGAGCTCATGGCGGTGGACGGCCCCGACGGCCAGCCGCTGAGCGCCGTGCTGAGCTTCTACTTCCGCGACGAGATCCTGCCGTACTACGCGGGCGACGCCGTGGCCGCGCGCGACCTTGCGGCCAACGACTTCAAGTACTGGGAGCTCATGCGCCACGCGCTGGCGCGCGGCTGCAAGGTCTTCGACTACGGGCGCAGCAAGCAGGGCACGGGCTCCTACTCGTTCAAGAAGAACTGGGGCTTCGAGCCCACGCCGCTGCACTACGAGTACCGGCTCTACAAGCGCGAGACGGTGCCGCAGAACAACCCGTCCAACGCCAAGTACAAGCTGTTCATCGAGGCCTGGCGGCGCATGCCCATAGCGCTGGCCAACCGGCTGGGGCCCCTGGTCGTTCGCAGCCTGGGGTGACGCGATGGCCGACCTGCTGTACCTGGTGCATCGCCTGCCGTACCCGCCCAACAAGGGCGACAAGGTGCGCTCGTTCCACCTGCTCAAGCACCTGGCGGCGCGCCATCGCGTATTCCTGGGCACCTTCGTGGACGACCCCGAGGACGAGGCCTACGTGCAGAACCTGCGTCCGTACTGCGCCGAGATGCACGTGGCGCGGCTGCAGCCCAGGCTGGCCAAGGTCGCGAGCCTGCGCGCGCTGCCGCTGGGCCGGGCGCTGACGCTGAGCTACTACGACGACGCGGGGCTGCGGCGCTGGGTGCGCGGGCTCGGCGCGCGCCAGAAGCTGGACGCGGCGGTGGTGTTCAGCTCCTCAATGGCGCAGTACGTGGACGAGCTGCCCGGGCTGCCGATGCTGGTGGACTTCGTGGACGTGGACTCGGCCAAGTGGACGCAGTACGCCGATGCCCACCGCTGGCCCCTGTCGTGGCTGTACGCGCGCGAGGGCCGGCGGCTGCTGGCCTACGAGCGCGAGGTGGCCGCGCGCGCGCGCCGCTCCTTCTTCGTCACGGAGGCCGAGTCGGCGCTGTTCCGCCAGCTCGCGCCCGAGTGCGCGGGCAAGGTCGAGCCCATCGGCAACGGCGTGGACGCCGAGTACTTCGCGCCCGCCGAAGGGCGCGCCTCGCCCTTCGGCGCGGAGCCGTATCCGCTGGTGTTCACCGGCGCCATGGACTACTGGCCCAACGTGGACGCGGTGTGCTGGTTCGCGCGCGAGGTGCTGCCGCGGCTGCTGCAGCACTGGCCGGGGCTGCGGCTGCACATCGTGGGGCGCAGCCCCACGGCAGCGGTGCAGGCGCTGGCCGGGCCGGATGTGACCGTCACCGGCACGGTGCCCGACGTGCGGCCGTACCTGCAGCATGCCGCGGTGGTGGTGGCGCCGCTGCGGCTGGCGCGCGGGGTGCAGAACAAGATCCTGGAGGCCATGGCGATGGCGCGCCCGGTGGTGGCCTCGCTGACGTGCACGCGCGGCATCGACGCGCAGCCTGGCACCGAGCTGCTGCCGGCGCTGGAGGTGGAGGACTACGTGCAGCAGGTCAACGCGCTGCTGGCGAGCCCGGACCGCGCCGCGGCCATCGGCCAGGCCGGGCGCCAGCGCGTGCTGCGCAACTACAGCTGGGACGCGCACCTCTCGGGCATCGACCCGCACCTGCCCTCGCACGAGGCGGCAGCGGCGGCGCCTGCAGCGGCATGAGCGCGGCCATGCCCATGCC
>JAEYPG010000168.1 GCA_023410975.1 Pseudomonadota bacterium | reverse complement strand
GCCCTAGGGAATTGCCCCATCTGCCTCGGTGCCGGGGCCGCGCCCACAGTGGCGCGAGCCGGCGCCGAGGCGGCGCCGGACAGGCCGTGCCGCCCCCGTTGCGGCGGCAACGGCACAACGGTGAAGGAGACAAGCCTGTGAAGCCCCTCAATCGACCGTTCGCCCTGAGCCTGCTGGCCGGCGCGCTGCTGCTGGCCGGTGTCGCGAGAGCGCAACCCGCGGCGCCCGGCGCGTCCGCCAACATCGAGAAACTCAAGCAGTTCAAGGTCTCGGGCACCGACCTCAACATCCCGCCGGTGCCGCAGGAAGGCAAGAACGCCAACGCCATCCGCGAGAACCTCAAGCGCGTGAAGCTGCCGCCGGGCTTCAAGATCGACCTCTACGCCGTGGTGCCCGACGCGCGCCACATGGCCGTGGCGCCCACCGCCAACATGCTGTTCGTGGGCACGCGCAAGACCACCGTCTGGGCCGTCACGGACCGAAACTCCGACGGCACGGCCGACGAGGTGAAGCCCTTCGCGCCGAGCCTGAACTTCAAGAACCCCAACGGCGTGTGCTGGACCCGGGACGGCTTCCTCATCGTCGCCGAGCACAACCGGGTGCTGAACTTCCCCGCGGCCGAGTTCTTCTACGAGGGCCCCGACGTGGCGGTGGCCGAGGTGGTGCCCCAGGGCGGGCTGATCCCGGTGGAGGAGGAGTCCTTCAACCACGGCGCGCGCACCTGCCGCATCGGCCCGGACAAGAAGCTCTACATCACGCTGGGCCAGCCCTTCAACGTGCCCCCGCGCGAGAAGCTCGACCTCTACAACAAGTGGGGCATCGGGGGGATCGTGCGCATGGAGCTCGACGGCAGCAAGCGCGAGGTGTTCGCCACGGGCGTGCGCAACTCCGTGGGCATGGACTTCAACCCCAAGGACGGCACGCTCTGGTTCACCGACAACCAGACCGACGGCATGGGCGACGACATCCCCAACGGGGAGATCAACCGCGCCACCAAGCCGGGCCAGTTCTTTGGCTACCCGTGGATCCAAGGCAAGACGCGCATCACCGAGTACAAGTACGACAAGGACCCGCTGCCATCCAACGTCACGCCCGCGCAGGTGCTGACCGAGGCGCACGCGGCCGACCTGGGGCTGGTCTTCTACACCGGCCGGCAGTTCCCGGCGAAGTACCAGGGCGGCCTCTTCTCGGCCCAGCACGGCTCGTGGAACCGCACCAAGCCCAATGGCGCGCAGCTGCTGTTCACCTCGCTCAAGCCCGACGGCACGGCCGACAAGACCGAGGTCTTCGCCAGCGGCTGGCTGGACGACGAGACCGGCACGCTGCGCGGGCGCCCGGTGGACGTGGCGGTGATGAAGGACGGCTCGCTGCTGGTCTCCGACGACTACGCCGGCGCGCTCTACCGCATCACCTACCAGCAGCCCTGAGCCGCGGCGCGGGCCGCCCGGCGCTTCGACCTGCGTGGCCGAAGGGCTGATCGGCCGCGCCGCAGAATCCAGGCATCGCGGCTGCGCTGGGCAGCCGCATGCGAAAGGACGCGCGGATGGCTTCTGAGACGATCACCCTGGGTGGCGGCTGCTTCTGGTGCACGGAGGCGGTGTACGAGCTGGTCGATGGGGTGCTGGCGGTGGAGTCCGGCTACAGCAACGGCCACGTGGTGCGGCCAAGCTACGAGCAGGTGTGCCAAGGTGACACAGGCCATGCGGAAGTGGTGCGTGTCACTTTCGATCCGCAGCGCATCCCGCTGCGGGAGGTGCTGGAGATCTTCTTCACCATCCACGATCCCACCACGCGCAACCGCCAGGGCAACGACGTGGGGCCGCAGTACCGCTCCGGCATCTACACCCACAACGAGGAGCAGGCCGCCGTTGCGCGCGAGGTGCTGGCCGAGGTGAACGAGGCGCTGGGCGGGCGCGTGGTCACGGAGCTGATGCCCGAGGAGAACTACTCCCGCGCCGAGGACTACCACCAGCACTACTTCGCCAACCACCCCGGGCAGGGCTACTGCGCCTTCGTGGTGGCGCCCAAGGTGGAGAAATTCAGGAAGACGTTCAAGCAGCGGGTGAAGGCTTCCTGAGCTGCATGCACCGTTCACCCTGGGCCCTTCGACAGGCTCAGCCCGAACGGTTCCGTGAAGTCACGGCGCCAGCCGTTCGCGCACCCACTGGCCATCCTGCAGCCGGTAGCGCAGCCGGTCGTGCAGGCGCGACTTGCGGCCCTGCCAGAACTCCCAGCGGTCGGGCACCAGCCGGTAGCCGCCCCAGTGCGGCGGGCGCGGCGGGTTCAGGCCGAAGCGCACGCCGGCCTTGGCGGCGTTGGCCACCAGCACCGTGCGGCCGCTGATGACCTCGCTCTGCGGCGAGGCCCAGGCGCCCAGGCGCGAATCCAGCGGGCGCGAGTTGAAATAGGCGTCCGACTCCTCGGCGCTGGTCTTCTCCACGCGGCCCTCGATGCGCACCACGCGCTCCAGCTCGACCCAGTGGAACTGCAGCGCCGCGAAGGGGTTCTGTGCCAGCTCGCGGCCCTTGCGGCTGTCGTAGTTCGTGTACCAGACGATGCCGCGCGCATCGCAGCCCTTGATCAGCACCACGCGCGTGGAAGGCCGGCCATCGGGCCCGACGGTGGCCACGGTCATGGCGTTGGGCTCGGGCAGCTGCGCTTCCAGCGCCTGCTGCAGCCACAGCTCGAACTGCCGCAGAGGATCGGCCTGGGAGGCCTCTTCATCAAGTTCGGCGCGTTCGTAGCTTTTGCGTAAATCAGCGAGTCGGGTGTCCATGGACCAAGGATAAACCCGGGATACAGGGGGATCTCTTACTCGGTGCGCCCTAGGGACAGTTCCCACTTTGATTCTTGTTGCGGTGCAACGAGACTGCCGCCCTTGGGGCACCCGGAGGTGTTCGCGGAGGTCGAAGATGGTGCTCGATATGGCTTTCTGCCCCACGGTGATCGTGCTGGCTGCCGGCCGTGGCAGCCGTTTCTACGGTCCGCTGCGCGTGCCGCGCCAGCTTGAAGATGCCGACATGCTCGATGCCACGCTGCGCCAGGCCGTGGCCAGCGAGCTGCCTGTACTGGTGGTGACCACGCCCAGGCTCGAAGCCAGCGCGCGCGCCCACCTGGCCGCGCG